>CAYOQX010000041.1:0-11228 GCA_964406195.1 uncultured Alkaliphilus sp.
TTCTGTTTTAGTGTGAGAATTATCCGAAACAGGGTATTGTATATAAAATGATTTTTAAGGGGGATTAATTATGAAATGTGAAAAACTGCGGGCTTGTCCATTTTATAATGATAAAATGGACATAGAAAGCGGTTTGGGTAAAATGTATAAAAACCGATATTGCTTGGGGAACAAAGAAAAATGTGCTCGGTACATAGTTAGCGAAAAATTGGGAGCAAGATTTGTGCCTGTGAATCTTTACCCCAATATGCATAAAAAAGCGGAAGAAATTATTGCACAGAACGAACAGAAATAATGTGCAGAAATATTTGCGTTATTTAGCAAATAACAACATTATCAAAAAGATCTTTGAAGGTTTAAAGGATTTGAAAACCTTCAAAGATCTTTTGGTTTTAAGCAAAGGATTTAAATGTTACGAACATGTTACAATTTACATATTACATAAACAAAATAGCAGATTTTGCCGATGTATATATTGTGGCGTGTAATTTTTGTAATTTTTCAGGCCTTTTAAATTATCATTACCGAGGGGAAATGTTATCATGAAATATAATAAATATAAAACAGACCTAATAAGGTTGGTTGCAATAGTAATAATATTTATATTTTTGGCAGGTATAATTGCTCCCGTAGTTTTTGCGGAAACAATGGGGGCAACAAATATTGCAGGTGAAACAGGGGAGGGAAATGATGGTTTCACGTGGAAATTTAACGCCATGGCAGTACCTTCCGTATCGGAAAGAAATGTAACAGTGCAATCTGTGGTGGAAAACTATGACGTAAGCGAACCTATAATTATCTTCGGTAAATTTTTCGAACCACATGTAGAAGTGTTTTTTAACGGTATACGTGCATACAGAACCGGGGTTTATGAGGATGAGCAAAAAAGATACAGTACAAAAAAACAAGATAATATACATTACGATAAGGAAGACAATGAAAACAACAATGATATAGAACAATATTTAAGGGTATATTTACCCAGAGGAAGAAACAAGCTGGGGCCCGGCCTGTATAACATTACTATAGAAAATAGTCGCAATCACAGTGTGGAATTATATGGGACTTTAAGCGTGGTACCCAAAGCAAATAGAAAAATACCGACAGAAGAAGACAAATATAGCACTGTAACACCATATGGATTTGCCGGGGGAAGTAGTAAAATAGAATTGATAAGACTGGATCATAAAGAACCGATAAAGGAAGAAATTTTAAGAAAACAATTATTGCAATATACTTTGAGGTCTCCAATTGTAAAAATCGACGGCAGTGATTATGCATATGCATATATATATATTTTAGAAATCCCTTATGAAAACGGGATAGAAACTGAGTTTAAAGTTTTAAGATATAGCGAAGCTTTAAGAGGATGGACAAAGGTGGATTTCTATGTAAACAATATAGATAAAAGGGTTATAGTTATAAGCCCTGATCCGGGGATTTTTGCTGTTGTAGAATCTAAATAATTTGTCTTGTCCCGGAAGTTGAAAATCGGAAATTGGAGTGCTAAGGGTGAAAGTTGTAAGTCATCGGGCAAGGAAGGTGATTGATATGAGGTGGGGGGAAAAAACATTGAATAATGTATTTAAAAGACTTGTAGGTATAATTTTAATCCTATCGATAGCTTTAGGAGCTGTTCCGTTAGATGCGGTTTACGGACAAGAAGATTTTACAGTAACGGAAATTAATTTATATAGAACCTTTGGGGATTTATCTGATATAGGAACTTATGGAATATCCATAGGCGGTATCGGACTTAGCAAAGTTACTATAAGTTATCAGGAAGAAGCAACAGATAATTTTATACCTTTAATTAACCCTATGCCGGGAAGTGATGATTATTTTAGACAATTCAGAATAGAACCGGGTATAATTGTTTCTAAACTCAGGGTAGGGAACAAGGTATTTAATATAAACGAGACAGATATGCCCAAAATAAATGGAATTGATCCTGAACAGGTTGATACAGTCAGGGATGAGGAAGTAAAATTTAGGGGAAAAAATTTCGATAATTTTACGGTTGATGATGGAGCAACTGCAGATATAACTATAATAGAAATAAGTAATAATGACCTTACAGAAATTTTTAAGAATTCGAATCAGAATGGTGAAGTAACTTTGAAAAAAGATGAGTTACTTAAATTGGGCAACGGTATAAAACATATAACCATAACACAAAAATCAACCCAACATGGTGCAGATGTAGTTACAACCTATAATCAGAGGAATGCTTTTAGAATATATGAGGACATAGGTGAAAAGGAGGCTACAATTTACCCAAATAGGGGTAAAATAGGGACAGAAGTAAGTATCGCAATAAAAAAGGATCAGTATAAATATTCCGTATTTTTCTTAGAAGATGAGACCAAACCCTTCAGGAATGAATATATGGGTGAAGAACCTGAATATATTCAAACCACCAACAATGACGGAATAATAAGACTTAGGGTTCCCAAAAGTGTACAGCAAGGCAGAACATATAAGGTAGTTATTACGAACAACTTAGATGCCAAAAAAGGGCCGGGCAAGGATTTGACTAACGATGTTACAAAACAAAAAACCATAGGGGAATTTTATGTAGTGGATGCGGAAGTGGGGCCGGCCATAGAGAAGGTTGTACCGAAGGAAGGAACAAGTGCCGGGTCCTATGTAACGATATATGGATACAGATTTGAGGAACTTAAAATAAACGGATTAGATAAAGTAGATGATACCGTTCCGCCTGCGGATACAGCGGATCCAAATTCCAACAAGTTAGAAATACTGTCGGGTGGCCAAGATGATCCGACAAAACTCAGAATAAATTATTATAAGGATAATAATGATCCGGATATTACATATAACGGTAAACTTGTGAAGGAACTAACGAGGGATTTTTTGGTTACTATAGGCAGGGACGCTTTATTTGAAGAGGAACACAAGGATAAAAATATTTTTATAAAGGGAGACAGCCAAGAGGACAAATTATATGTAAAAACTAAAACAATAGACAGGGTTGATTTGAAGGATCCGATAAAGGATGTCGTGATAGAAATAGCTACTACCATAAAAACGGAAGACGAGGAATACATATTTACTGAAGTGGCTACATTGCCGGAGGGGTATACATTTTTACCCAGCCATCAGGACCCCCAAATAGATAAAGTCACTCCGGGCCAAATTCAGGTGGAAGAGAGCGGCATGGATTATAAAACTAAGGATAAAACCATATTATCTATTCAAGGTCGGGATTTTAATGTGTTCAGGTATGTAGAAAACGGGGATATGAAAACAAACTATCCCAAGGTGGTAATCGGGGGCTCCGGCGAGGATAACGCCGAAATTATAATAGAAAAAAATGCAGACGGCAGGGTATATTATTATAAAAAAGGTGCATCCGGGGAATGGGAAAGACCAACAGAACCCACATCAGGAGCTATATTTGAAGTGCTTGATAAAAACGGCTTGATAGTAAACGGGGTAAACGGAAATGAGGTTGGGAATTCTATTGTTGTAACAATTCCTAAAGATATGCCGGTTTCAACAATTAACAAACCTTTGCCTGTGGCCGTATCTAATCCCAAAAGAAATTCTAAAGATAGAGGTATTTATGGTTCTAAAAATGATGTTGTTTCTTTTGTCACGGTTTTAAGCAGTCCTATAATAGAAAATGTAGATCCCTATATTGTCACAGTGGAGGGCGGGGAAGATGCAGTAATTAAAGGACGCAACTTTGACGATGGTATTAAGGTATTTATAGACGGTTCGGAAGTACCTAATGTGGCAAGAGATATAGACAGGGAAACAACCAAAGGAACATTAAAATTTAGGGTGCCAAGGGGCAGAGAAGGTATAAATATAATCCAAGTAGTAAACCCGGATGGCGGAAGTGATACCCACGAATTTATATACGTACAAACTATGAAGATCAATCCTAAAATTACTTCGATAGCTCCACCTAAGGGAACCAAGGATACCTTGGTAATTATAAAGGGAGACAACTTTTTGAAACCTGACCAGACAATCGGTAGCATTGAAGGATTGGGAATATATAAGCTTATTGGAAGCAGGATATTTTTAGGGGACGAAGATGTAAATAAATATACTGCAGGTCAAGAAAAATTAGGGGATTATGGGGCCCCGAAATTGGAGAAGGAATCACTTTTCAGAATAGAAAAGGACCCGGATAGGCTTATACTTTCACCCTATTATAAAAGTGCTACATTAAGTGAAAATTCGGGCGAAAATGATGGGGACGACGGAAACTATTATAGAATTAATATTGATTATGAAGGAAGTCCTGTAATAATAGGGAAGGACGAAAGATATACAATAAAATTAATAGACGGCTGTATAAAGGCTGTTGATAATGTAGGGGAAACATTCGATACAGACCTAACAGAAAATGTATTAACCATAAAAAATAGCGATGAAGAAGTTATAAAAGAAATTAAAATATCTTTTAATTACAAGTTGTTTTCTATAGGCAAAAATGAATTTGGTTCCGGCTATTTACGGGTAGCCGATTATTATGACAGTTTAATTTTGAAGGATCATAAAGATGGTGATGAAAACTATAAAGGAAATTTCTATGTAATAGAGATAGATGACACGGAAAAAGTCATCTTGTCCGACGGGAAAAGTAATATTTATGAAATAAGATTAAAAGATAACTACATAGTTGCCGTTAAGGACAATGACATACAAGTTGTGGAGGTAAATGGTGATTCTATAAAAATAGGGGATAAAATTTTTAAATTCAAAACACCCTTTGCTGTGGATCCGGATACCGGGGTCATTATAGGACATAGAGCAAAAGTAAAAAATAAAAATGAAATATGGGTTACTATACCGGGGAAAAGTTTACCGGGCTCTTATGATGTAACGGTGAGAAACCCCGACACAAAAAGTTTTACGGTTAAAAAAGGATTTGAATATTTAAATCCACAATCAAAACCTAAAATTAATTATATATCCCCAAGTCAAGGTTCCGTTGATGGCGGATATGAAATAATCATATATGGTGAGGATTTTCAAAACACAACAGAAATATATATTGCCGGTGAAAAAATACCGTACAAGGACACGGAAGTAGATAAGGTGAACTATAAAAGTATAACTGTTACTGTTCCAAAATATCCCGGGGATGTTGATGCAGATTTTAAAACCGACAAAAAATTTGTGCCCGTGACCGTTCTAAATGAGGATGGAGGTTCCGTAAGTACAGATAATTTGTTTGCATATGTAGTGGCGGCCAGCAGACCCAGAATAGACAAAATTAACCCTACAAAGGGAACTGCTGCCGGCGGGGACTTAGTAGAAATATGGGGTTATGATTTCAGATATTTTGAGCCGTACAAAGGTGAAGAACCCAGAGACGGAGATTCTAATTTTGAGGATTTGGACAGAAATGGTAAGTGGACACGTTATTCTGGGGATGAAGATGTACCGGCGGAGTTCAGAAAAGAACTGGATCATAAGGATCTTAAAGAATATATAGATTCACCGGTATTGCCTACGGTATACTTTGGAAATCAAAAGGCCAAGATAGTAGAATTTGCAGCGGGGCGCATAAAAGTAATCTCACCCGGAAGTGCCATTTTGGGGAACGTGGATGTTTATATATTAAACAATGATGCGGGCACATCCAATAAGATTAGGTTTACTTATGAGGGGTCTAATCCTAATATAAGAGCCATTATACCAAATGTAGGTAGAAGACAGGGTGGGGAGAAGGTAAATATTGAGGGCAGCAATTTCAAGGTTAATAATATTGATATAATAGATAAAGAAGGGAAAACCAGCGGTTATTTGGTTAGATTTGGGGAAATAAGCAATATCCAAATACCCAGAGAGGCCGAAAATTCCGGCCTAATTAATCAAGGTTCGGCTACGGTTAACCTGGCCGGGGGCCTAAGGGTGGAGCATAAAATAGAAGACGGATCTAATAAAATAATTGTAAGCATAACCGAAAGCGGAACAACCTACACACAGAAGTATTCCTATGATTCGGGAATAAAATATATTGATGTTCGGGGATTAAAGGATAAAGATGATAATGATAATAATTACAAAGGAAATGAACTCATCAAAGTAGAGGTGGATGACGGCAGACTTTTAGTGACCAGGGGTTATTCGCCACAGGTAGAGGAAAGGTTTATCGGTCATTTGGAGGTTGTAACCCCTACCTATTATTCGGTAGGGAATGTAGATGTAACGGTAGAAAACCCGGATGGTATATCCAACAAAGTTGTCTATCAATACAAAAACCCCGACAGTGATCCGCGAATTACCAACATAACAAGGGACGGTCAACAGCCACAATTAGCAAATAACGGCGAAAATAAAATACTTACTGTTAATGCAAAGGGCGGAAGTATGATCGCCATTGAAGGCAGTGATTTTAGGGATGTACAGCGCATTCAAATAGGAAATGCACTTAATATAGAATCCAAAGACATATTAATAGAAGAACCGAACAGACTGGTATTTAAAATGCCGGCTGTTGCAGACAGTGTTTTAACGTTTATGCACAGGATAGTTGTAATAAATTATGATGGCGGAACGGCCTCATCAGACGAAATATATCCACCGATATATATCCAATTCACCAAGGGCGAATCAAGTCCGCAAATAGAAGAAATCACTCCGCCAAGAGGGGCCGATACCGGCGGGAACACGGTTATTATAAAGGGTAAGGATTTCAGGGAAGTGATGGATGGCTTTGAGGAAGAAAAGCTGAAAGTATATTTTGATGGCAACCAAGTCCCGAACAGCGATGTAAGGGTTATAGATTATAAAACCATTTCCGTCATTGCTCCACCGGGAAAGCCGGGCCCTGTGGAGGTTAAGATAGAAAATCCGGACGGTGAAATGTCTAATACGGTACAATATACCTATGCAAGCAATCCAAGAATAATATCGGTGTTAGATCCGTTGGATTCTGCGGAAAAAGCAATAATCTCCGCGATATCTATCGAGGGCGGCCAGGAAATTAAATTAAAAGGTACGGGTTTTATGGCAAATGCCAAGGTATATTTTGCCCCTAAAATAACACCTGTTACGGGAAGTGGGGGTAATTCGGGAAAAATTATATATATAGAAGGGAATCCGTACATATTGGAAGAGGGCATGGAAGGAACGGAATATAACTTTACGGATGCCGAAACTGTAACTATAAAAACACCTCCATTAAAGGCAGGGAGTTTGGGAATAATTATAGTTAATCCCGATGACGGCGCAAGCCCAATATATACAAATTTAATTTATGGTTTACCGGAAATTGCGGCTCCTTCAAACGTAGTCGCGGAATTGGTCTATGATAGATTTATCCGGGTTCATTGGGGTGCGGTATCCGGTGCAACCCAATACGAAATTTTTGTGGTGACGGACGATACCAAAACGGAGTTAATAGGTTCTACAAGACTTACTTCATTTGCATACAGCGACCTTCGGCCCAGAACACGATATAAATTCGTTGTAAAGGCCGTGGGGGGCTATGGTTCTTCGGAAGCTTCAAGGGAAAGTAATACCGTGAGGACCGGTTCCGTAGTAGGCCCACCGGACGAGGACGGGAAACCGGGAGAAAACACTTCGATGGTCAAAACAGGTAATGTTGCCAATGTTGTAATAGGCACCAAGGATAAAGGTATAACCCCTGTGATAATAGATCTAACCGGGGGTAGTTTAGCGGGAAGTACGGAAATAGTTATTTCTATGCCGGCGGGTGTAATTATGCAAAACGGAAACAGAAATGTACAGGTCATGGGAAAAGATTTCTCACTTAATTTTAAACTTTCGGCTTTTAATGTAGCCGCCGTGAGGGAAAACAGTGCTAAAACCGACACGGGGGTGAGGTTCGTGGTTGCACCGAATAAAGGCAACACTCAAGTTGCGTCCGGAAACGGGTTATCAACTGTATATAATCTGGATGCAACGGTATATGTGGGCAAGGAAAATACAGTTATGGATTATTTGGCCGGTCCGCTCAATTTGGTATTGGATTATGATTTACAAAAAGCCGACCTGAGAAAATTAAATTATGCCGGATTTAGTCATTTTAATCCCGAAACCAATAGTTGGCAGTCTGTCGGTTCTCCGATTAATACGGCGGTTAACTTTGTGTCGGGCACTGTCAATCGTTTGGGTGGGTATGCTGTTATCGGAAGCAGGAGGTAGTCTATGAAAAGGACGGTTATATTAATTTTACTGATAATTTTGTTATCATCTGTTTTTACCTATGGGGACATTGATCAAATACGTAGACAAGGTTTTGTAGAAGGATATTTGTTGGAATTAATAGATGATATATTAAAAATAGAGAGCTATGAGGGGGAATTTTATCATCTCCCTCTGAGCTCCGGTGTTGTTTATACCATCGATGGGTATATTGTTGATAAATCCAATTTTATGCCCGGGATGGAAATTTGTGCAGGTTTACAGGGCAGCAATATTATTTCCGTAGAAGGATATTCTACAAATAGTTTAGGTTATATTTCTGAAGGCAGTAGATTTAAAACAGGAAGAATTGCCAAAATCGATCATAATCAACTGACTTTGAAATCAACCATAGATGAAGAAGAAACCTTTTTTATAATGCCTAATACCATTGTCCTCAAAAATGGACAGCACACAGGGGCGGACGTTTTATATGAAGGTGATAAAGCAAAACTATATTTTGACGAGTACGATACTAACATAATCAGTCGTATTGATGTAGAGGGAGATTCCGTTAAAATTAAGGGGCTTTATAAAGGCAAATTAAGCGTTGCGGACAGATACTCGGATAAAATTACTTTTTCCGATGTTCATGTACTTAACAACGGTGTTTTTAAGCAGTTATCGGCTTCATTAACTCTACCCTATAACAGCAATTCACCACTTTATATAGGCGGATATCCTGTCCCCTACAATAATTTGAAATACTATAATGGTAGAACCGTATATCTGGCAATTAAGGACTTTTTCGGCAGGGACCAAGCCGAAAGAATGATAATACAAAATCAATATGAAAGTATTTATTCGGATAAAATTAAAGATATTAATTGGTTTACCGAAGAACTCGAGTTAGGCAATAACAGAAATATCGGCTTTAATGATGGGACCATAATTATTAAAAATGATAGGATAATAGACAAATTTACTTTAAACGCCCAATCTGATGTTTTTGTTGTGGCGGATGGCAGGGGTATGGATTCCGATGCCGATATTATATGTGTTTTAAATGAGGACGTTAACAATTCTAATATAGGTCAGCATTATATTTATGCCGGTAGGATGGACCAAATAGTGGAAGATAGATTGTGGCTAAAAAATTTCTACTTATTAGATGAAAATGAGTGGCAATCTTTTAGAAGGGAAAAAGAATTATTTTTTGATAATGATACAGACATTTATGATTTGGATAATAATAAAAAAATTAGTATAGAAGAATTTTATAGTGGGGTCTATGCAATAGATGAAAATTCAAAATATGCCAGAGAAAACAATTTAAAAGATTGGCATGCCTATATCTATGCCGATGGAGACAGAATAAGTGCTATTATGGCACAAAAGAATATGGATTCCCTTTTAAGACAAAGAGTGACTAACGGTTTAGTTTCTTTTGTTGTTAATGATAATTTTATCGGTTGGAAGGCCGGGCTTACTAATACCTGTGACTGGAGCAGTGCAAAATCTCAGTGGATGAGGAAAAGTGCGGATTTAGATGTGGGTTTGGAAAAAGCACTGTTAATTAAGAACGGCAGGCAAATAGAACCCTATGATCTAAAACCCGGTGATCGTGTTTATCTGGTTCGGGATGATTATTATGCAAAAATTTTAATAGTAAAATAAAAAAAGTCGCCGGAGACGGATAAAATAGATTTAATCCACGGAGGATCTTGTTTCCGTAGGGAACTTAACACTTAAAAATGAGGAGTGGCTGTATGAAAAAAGTAACTTTAGTAGTATTGATTTTGGGTCTGGTAATTATACCGACAAATGCATTCGCCTTTCCTCCGGAATTTGTAGGCGGGGTAAACAACGAATATGAATACGAGGAGATAGTATTTATAACCGGAAAACCTATAAAATTTATAGGAACAGCGAAGATAACAGAAAAGGATAAGTCAGATACCAAAACGGTAAGTTATAAAATAAATTTAACCCCGGCGGAGAACCCCGGAAAAGACAAGTTGACCCGCAGTATTACATATATTACAGAATATGATGCCCGTGGCGACAAAGGACAAACTATAGGCCGGACAAGAGTGAGCAGTTATAGTGAAACTATAGAATTAAGCGGAGATAAATTCACCTTAAAAGATTATCAGTTTTCAAAATCCGACATTATAGACAACAGGCCCGCCTCAGATTTTTATTCGGGGAATATAACAGGTAGAAAGGTTTATGATATCAACAAAAGGGGAAGAACCGCAGAGGGGGAAGTTATTATAGACA
Organism: uncultured Alkaliphilus sp.; assembly: GCA_964406195.1. GTDB lineage: Bacteria > Bacillota > Clostridia > Peptostreptococcales > Natronincolaceae > JAAZJW01. The sequence continues at coordinate 10,420 of CAYOQX010000041.1, forward strand.
TTAGCGGGGGCAATGCCGGATATGAAAATTTTTGGGGTGCTACAGAAACACAAATTATCGATTTTATATATAATGTAGACCGGGAGTTGCCTACCCAGGGTGATGGTGATGAAGAAGATGAGGGAACCGAGTCCAAGAGCTGGCAGGGTACCGTGAGAAATCAGGTCTCGGACAGTATGACAAAAGAACTTAGATATAGTGATAATGAGGCCGGCCTGTCCAGCTTCGATGGGGGATACATGCGTGTAACAAACAGTGGAATTGTGTCTAAATATGACTATGATCTTCCCTATATAAACAGAGGTGAAGTAAGCAATCGGAGGAGAGAAAGGGGAACAGAATATTTATCTAAGGAAATGGTTCCCCAAATTGAAAGATTAATAGTCCCCAAATTCAGGGATTTAGGAGGACACTGGGCGGAGAGCCATATCAACAAGCTTTATTCTTTAGATGTATTCGATGAGGTGTCTACATTTTTTATACCGGATTCACCGATGACCAGGGAAGAATTTACAAAGGCAGTTATGAGGGCCAGTGATATTAGGCCTACCCAGGAGCCTGTTAAAAGGGTTAGCAGAAGGAATACCGAGCCGGAAATTTCTCCGTTTGTAGATGTTCCGACAGAAGATGATAACTATAAATATATAAAAAGCGGTGTGGAAAAAGGGATAATTCAGGGTATATCAGAGGACAGGTTTGCACCTAAGGGGTACTTAACCAGGGCACAGGCTATTACTGTTATTGTCCGTGCATTAGGTTTTGAAAGTAAGGCCCCTACGCCGGGGTATATTACATCTTTTTCTGATGAT
>CAYOQX010000042.1:0-8045 GCA_964406195.1 uncultured Alkaliphilus sp.
CGTTTATGTTATGCTGAAATAGTAAGATTTTAACAAGGAGCTGAGTCCATTGGAAAAGATAAAAGATTTTTTTCACAACTTTTCAGATATATTTTTTGCCGTAGCCATAGCAGGGGCTATGTTTACCGTACTTGCACTAAATCTGGGGGATTGGTTTGATAATTCACTCGGTACCGCATCAACAAATAAACCTGATAGTACTTCGGAATATCAGGATGACAATATTATAAATAATAAACCGAATAATGACAACACAACCCCACAAAATGAAAACAACCAACAAGAAACGAAGAACAATACAGATGAATCCGAAACAGGAAAAGCAGGTGATAACGGTAACATAAATTCCGATATGAATACAAATGAACAAAAGGATGAAACAATTGGGAAAACCAAAAAAGTAATTATACCCGACAAAACTTACGGTACGGAAATAGCGAGGATATTAAAAAGAAACGGGCTTGTAGATACAGAAAATGATTTCATTCGTGCTGCCGACAGTTTAAATCTTACAAATCGGTTGAAATCAGGTTCATTTGAAATTCCGGTCGATGCTAAAGTAGAGGATATGGTCAAAATAATTGCGGGACAAAAAGATGTGTAATCCAATTTATTCTTCCGAATCTCTTATTCTGTTATGTTTATTTCTGCTGTCCTTGGTATATAGGCTTAGTTTCCTTAGATTATTAATCCACAAATATATAACATAAGGAATAAAAACAACCATCAAAATTGGGATCTGCGCCATCAGGATAAAATTAAACAAACCATGCAAAATTGTAGGTATAGCCAACGACATCCTGTAATAATGGCTTTTCAGTCTCGGGTTTTCCGTATATTTAGTCAGCGATAAATAGTATCCCATTGTAATACCGAATAACATATGCCCGGGCACCGATAACAGTCCCCTTATAATACCTACATAATAGGTTCCCGTAAACCGAAATACAACATACATAATGTTTTCTATAGTGGCAAACCCTAATGCGGAAAACACGGCATAAACAACCCCGTCCAGCTTTTCATTAAAATTCTCATCATTATAAACACTGTAAACAACTACGGCCCTTTTAAAAAACTCCTCCGTCAGGCCGGCAACTATAAATGAGGCATACGCTGTCGATAATATGCCTGTAAAGACATTTATATATAATAAAATCCTCTGTATAAGTATTATCGGTATTGTGGACAATGCTCCCATGAGAAATACACGCAACAGTAGGTGCCAAGGCTCTTTATCATACCTGTCCGTCAAATATATTCCTGTTGCTAAAGCTATGGTAGGTGTGATTGCAACAGCTACAAGTCTTATAAGCATATATTTTTCCTTTCTGTATTTCTAAATAGCATTTAGCAGATATTCTATTTCAGACAGCATTTCATTTTTTTGGGTCTCTGTTGCCGTCGCCGCTCCATATAAGTTTTTATATAACATAGTGTTTATACCGCAAAACCCGAGTATACCTTCCATCATTATCTTCTCTATAGCCGCAGCCAGTCCCGATTCAACCATATTGTTCTCGCCGGAGCGAGTGGTGGTAATAACCATAACGGTTTTGTCCGATAACAGACCCTTTGCACTTCCATCCTCCTGAAAGGCATATGCAAATCCGGGGCTGAACACCCTGTCAATCCAACCTTTAATCATGGCCGGTTGTCCGGACCACCATATGGGATAGATAAATATAATATTTTTAGCCCATTTGATATCCTCATGTTCTATAGCTATATCACTTGCGACAGTAGAATCCTGCATTTTGGTTAAATCATCCAATGTAAGGATAGGGTTGAAATTTAATTGGTACAAGTTTTTAGAAATAAATTGGTACTGCTTGTCTGTCAGCTTATTCTCTATGGTTTTTAGTATGGTTCCATTAAAACTGTCCGGATCCGGGTGTCCGAAAATAATCAATGTATTTGTGTTTTTCATGAATACCTCCTAATATTGTCCTATATTTATGTTTTCAGGTTTTAATCCGTATACTAGACTTAGTATTATTCTTTTTGCTGAAATTAATCCAAAAAATAAAAATTGTCTATACCGCGGCATAGACAGTCTTTATATTTATTTTGTTTGTTTATGTTCAACCCAAAGAAATAATCTCCTTTATTTGTATTGCCACAGCTATTAAAAACAAAACACCCGTAAAAACCAAAGGTATAAATTCAAATTTCCCGACCTCTGTTTCCCTATTTTTATAGTATGTTTCCAAATTTAATTCTTCTTGATCGATTTTAATAATTTTAACAAGCTGATATGCAACCAATAAAGTTATTACAGAAATAATCCCAAACATAATTGTGCCGGTTAACATTGCAGTTGAGGTAGGTATGTCCTCGGCTACATCACTGACTGTATTTGCATCTAAGAGAAAGTCCGATGCCAAATTCAATACAAATCCCAGTGTAACGGCAAAACCGTTGTTTACCATATGACCGATCATACCTGCAAAAATAGAACCCGTCTCTAAAACCAAATATCCGAAAGCCAATCCTAATATTATGGGACCCATTAAATTATATATATTAAAATGAAAGAACCCGAACAAAATTGCTGACAAAATAATAGCCTTCCTCTTTCCCAACCTCTCATATCCGGACAAAATAAAACCTCTGAAAAATATCTCTTCACAAATACCCGCGGATATAGAAATTATAAACATAAGGAATAGATACTCCTTCTTGTTTGTAGCCATAGGCAATTGCGGAATATTCAGATTTCCCAGAAGGCTTAAAATGGTCATCACCAATGAATTTCCAAAAACTGCCGCCGGGTATACCAAAATAGTAATACATGCCACCAAAAACCCATGTTTAAAACTGATTTTGTTTAATTTCAGTGTTTCTTTAATATCCAATTTCTTTACCAGAATATATATTATCGGCGGTAATAGTATGATTATATATTGGGTAATTATCAGACCACTATGCAAGTCCCTGGTTTGAAAATACACCCCGACAGTCCAAAATAGCACAGCACCTATAAAATATAATATATTTGCATCCAACACCTTCAACCTTTTTTGATCTATCACGATATCTTACACTCCTTTTTGTCCATGTCCATTTGGCCCTTTTTTCAATGGTAATATATCATGGATTATTATTCCTCAATCGAATTAATATAGTCTTTATATCCTTCAACAGTGCGATGATTACGTTTAAAGAATACTGCAAGGAAATTAAAATGACAAATAAAATTGTTATGAGTATAATGGATTGGTCCATCAAAATTCCCCCTTTCAAATAATTATATTATTTATTTTGGTATTTGAAAAGGTATTAAGGTTTTTTTTAGTTGTTTTTGCAAATAAAAAAGCAGCATAGCTGCCTTTATAAAAATGATTTGTATTTCCCTAGGTTTCCATCTTCTCCATCTTCGAAATTGAGACCTCGTAGGCTACTTTGTTTTCTACGCTTCCGTCAGGGTATCTTTTCTGATATTCCCTGCTTTGGATCCGCCCCCAAATACAAATTTTGTCCCCCACATTCAGACTTGAGGAAAACCTGGCATTTCTGCCCCACGCGATGGTTGGAATATAGTCTGATTTATTATAGAGCCTGTTTACTGCAATCAGTAAGTCGGTAATTTCCCTGCCAAAAGGTGTTTCCCTATAAACAGGAGGTTTACAAATATAACCTTCTAAAAAAATCTTATTCGGATTTTTTGGTTTTTTTTCATTTTCAAAAAGAGCAATATGTTTAGCAAATACTGTCAGCACCAATCTGTTGCTATTATCAATAAATTTATTATAAGACCTCAATTGTCCTTCTACCTCTACTATATCCCCTTTTTTTATATCCGTTTCTATCAAAAGCCTATCAGATACTGTTAATGGTAATTGATCTACCGCCTCACTTAATCTGGGTATTTCTATACTGTATATATAGAATTTTTCACCATAAATTTCGTGGCTGAACTCCTTGTCTTCTATAATTTCCCCTACAATAGTCACAATATTTGTATTAATAAGATGGTGTGATGTCATCTTTACCCTACTCCCCCTTCTATTCTTGTGTTTATAATATTTTGGCACTAATATATAAACATGTTTATTCAGAGTAGGACTGAATTATGTTTTGTTTAATAAAAAATTCAGGTTTTCCGCATCCCGCATTAAATATGAATGTTATTTGATAGCCGATACAATACCTTTGATTGGAATATTCAACAATAAACAAGTTGTAATGGCCGATAATGCATTATAAATATCATGGCCCTTTAAGGAATTTGACACAATAGGATGTTCAAAAGGTTCTATTTCCGTTCCTGACAATGTTGTTATTCCCCTCTGCAGACAGTAATTAAAAGACATCATAAAATCCGTATCTATACTGGATGCGTTAACTGTGGATTTTAAACCTAACCCATAGGTAATAACTAGTATATTGCTGTTGTTTTTCAACATGTTTAGGGCATATCTATCATCATAATTGATTAAAGCAATTTTACCCGTATGCAAATTATCAAACAGTTGTTTTTTAGATTCTATATAATCATCAAAGGTTTCACGCAGATTAAAATGATTTTGCTTGGTGTTTGTATGGATTGCAATATCGAATTTAATTCCATAAACTTTTTCATATTTTAATCCGTACAAAGGAATATCCATAACCACAACCTTTATATCCTCTTCTACCATTTTATTTAAATAATAATAAATATCTTCAGTGGTTAATGCTGCAGACCCCGATGAATATTGTTTTTCGCCGATTTTAACATTCAGAGTACCTATTATACCGATTTTTATTCCATAATTATCAACAATGCGATGGATTAGATTAATTGTTCTTGTCCTTCCACTTATACCTGTAACACCGATTACAAAACATTTGTCCGACGGATAATCATAAAATTCATTGCATAATTCAGCCAGTGTTTTTATTGTATCATCCACCTTTTTTATTATACAATTCTTTTTATATACATCTCTTTCCGTGTAAACAATAACAGCCCCTTTTTTTATAGCCGAGTCAATGGAATCATTGTTATTCCGGGTCTTGTTCGTTATATCCACAAAAATATAGTCCTTTTCAACTTGTCCAAAATCTGAGGTCACTCCCCTCACTTTTATGCCATCAACCAGCATTAATATATCTCCTTCCAATCCTATCATAGGTTTAGAATTAATCTATATTATGTTTTGTATTAGGAGATGTAATTATACAATCAAGAAACCCGGTTTTATATAAAAAACTACTTGGCTTTTTGTCTGCCCGTACTGTCGATAAAATAATTTTCCTTATAAATAAGTTCAGATACGGGTACTATTTCATAGCCTTGGTCTTGCAGCTCTTCAAGCACCAAAGGTAAAAATTCACTCACATACTTAGCATTGTTATGGAATAGTATTATGGATCCGTTTTTCACATTTCTGGTAATACGATCCACAACCGGCTGAACCCCCATTTCTTTCCAATCCAACGAGTCCAAGTCCCATTGAATTGTGCTGTAATTTAATTCTTCGGCCGTTTCAATAAGCAGGTTATTGTAATCCCCGAAAGGCGGCCTGAAAACTACAGGGTCTTTGCCTGTTATTGCTGAAATTTTGTCCCCGGTGGTTTTAAGTTCTTTTATTATTTGTTCCTTGGACAATTTTGACATATGCGGATGTGTAGTCGAATGGTTTCCTATCTCATGCCCCCGTTCATGGATTTTTTTTGTCATATCAGGATACTTGTCTATCCAAAATGCCACCAAAAAAAATGTGGTTTTTATTTTATGCTCATCCAGTATATCTAATATGTCATTGGTAAATTCATCACCCCAAGCGGCATCAAAACTTATGGCTATCTTCTTATCCTTGGTTTCCACACTGTATATAGGCAATTTTCTCTGAGGTGAAAAAACCCCTACTACACCCTTGCTGCTTATAACCATAGAAAGCACGAAACCGATTATAATAATCGACACGCATAACACAGCCAATAAAGCCTTTTTTCGTAAGATGTATATTCTCATATTTCCCCCCCTCGTTAAAAAAGATTATATTAAAGTTTATTCTTTATAGCATACTTTATGCATAATTTTGTACCGCAGCAGTACAATATCTAATCAACACTAAATATAAATCCGGGGCATGTATATAACCCGTCATCCTACGTATATTTAACTTGGGGGGTGTTTTTGGTGCTTGAAATTATTTCTTCGGCATCTATAGGGTTGGGTCTGTTTTTACTCGGTATAAATTTTTTTACCGAAGGACTGGACCGTTCGGCCTCAAAAAAATTTAAATACATACTGGCCAATCTGGGCGAACGTCCGTTATTAGGTGTTTTAACGGGCTGCATAATTACAGGTGTCCTGCAATCCAGCAGTGCCACAACCGTTATTTTAATCGGGCTTGTACAGGCTAATCTGCTTACGCTCTACCAAGCCACACCCATCATCATGGGAATCAATATAGGAACCACAATAACGTCACAGTTAATAGCATTTAATTTTGGCAAATACAGTTTTATTTTATTTCTCATAGGTGTACTGATCAGCCTGATATCAAAAAATAAAAAAACCCTCTATATAGGAAAAGTTTTACTGGGTTTTTCTCTTATTTTTATCGGTATAGAATTTCTGACAGAAGGGCTCTCGCCGTTAAAAAACTTACTGAAATTTCAGCAGATACTGGGCCAATTTGGAAAAACGCCTTTGCTCGGGGTTTTAATGGGATTTTCTTCAATATCTATATTACAAAGCAGCAGTACCGGCGTAGCAATTTTACAAACATTGGCCGACACAGGAGTACTGTCTATCCGTTCCGCTGTTTCTATAATGTTGGGTATGAATATCGGAACTTGTGTGACTGCTATAATTTCCAGTCTGCCCTTAGGTAGACCTGCTAAACAAACTGCACTTATACATCTTCTTTTTAACATGACCGGTTTGATTTTAGTTTTTCCCTTTATCAATCTGTTATGTAAAATAGCAATCAATTTATCCCCATTTAATCTGTCAAGGCAGGTTGCCAATGCTCATACCGCATTTAATGTTTTCAGCACGATTATACTTTTGCCCTTTGCAACTGTTTTTGTAAATATAGCCAAATCAATCATTAGAGAATAATAGTTTCAAATTTTGATATAGTTCATTAACTTTTGAAAAAACTTCTATCATATTCATTTTGAAATCGGTTATACTATGCATGCAACACAAGAAATATGTTGTTGAGCTGAAACCTGATTCATATGAGGAGGAGAATTGAATGGCTCCGCAAAATAAAAATCAAATTATTGTTCCGGAAGCACGTCATGCTCTAAATCAAATGAAATTGGAAATTGCCAAGGAATTAGGACTTCCGAACTACGACAAAATTGATAAAGGTAACTTAATGTCCAGACAGAACGGTTATGTCGGAGGTCTGATGACAAGACGTTTAGTTGAAATGGCTCAAGAACAGATGAGTAAAAAATAACGGTATAAACCGGCATAAAATAAAAGAACCAATAACAGAAGGTGCCTTAATCGGCACCTTTCTTGTTTTTTATTTTTGAATTTTTTTATTCGGATGTGAACCCGCGTCCGGGAATCAAATGTGAATATTTCTTATAATGCCGGTAGGTTCCCTTCCTACAGGTATACTTTGAACCATTGTTTTTTTATGAATATCTACAACATCTACCGTGTTTTGTCCTACACTGGTAACAAACAGCATCCCTTTTTCGTCATCCGACTCGATCCCGTACGGCATGGAATTAACCTCAATGTGACCGTTATATTTATTGTCTTTTAAATTATATATATGGACACAATCCATATCAAAATCCGTAACATAGATATTCTGATTTTTGCCATCACAAATCGCCTTTATCGGGGTTTGACCTATATGTATATTTTTTATTGCACTCAATGTATTTATCTCATAAATATATATTTTCCCGTTTTTATCGGACCGGTTATTATAGTTAATCACATACAGTAACTCTCCATCGCTGTCCAGTTCCAGATGCCATGGATTGCAGTTTACGTTATGATTTTTGATTTTCATGTTTGTTTTTGTTAAAATTTCCGTTATCTCACCTGAACCGTAGTTGCCGATAAAAATTCTTTC
>CAYOQX010000042.1:8055-11088 GCA_964406195.1 uncultured Alkaliphilus sp.
GTGGGGCATCTCTCCGACTGATAATTGTACGATAACCCTGAGTCTATCCATGCTTAAAACTGAAATACTATTGGAATCTGTATTTGCTACATATATAAACCCGTACTTATGGCATAATACAATCTGACTGGGGCAACTGCCTACAAAAACAGTGTCTATCACTCTGACATTTTCCAAGTCTATTACAGAAATGCTATTGTTCCAACTATTAGAAGCATACAGAAGTTTTCGTCTGCTATCCAAGGCAATGTGATGTGGCCCGAATTGTAAGGATGAAAAATAATGTCCATTGTCATATAACTTTATCTTTCGGATTTCCCTGCCTTGAACCAGGTCTATAATTGAAATAGAGTCCTCAAAAAAATTAGAAACTATTAAGGTGTCCCCTGTTAAACACTTCATTTTGCCACATCCCCCGATCATTAGATGTATTATAGCGTCTAACACTATATTTACTATATTATGATTATTATATGGATGTGTGAATGATTCAAAGCAAGGGGATACCTTGTGTCGGGCCTTAAATCTATTACTTTAGAAAGGGTACCCCCTTCTGTACTTTAGCCCGGTAGGGATGTTCATATGTTCATATTGTCTGGATCACAATATATTATTTTTTAGATTTCAGAATTCTTCTTACCTCTCCTATCATGTACAGGGAGCCGGCAAATATAATTGCTTCATCTTGTCCTGTTATGCTTATAGCCTTGTCTATTGCTTTTTTAATATCATCATAGACATAGGTTTCCTTCCCGAATGTTTTCAATTCCTCAGCCAAATCAGCCGCATCCATTGCCCTCGGATTGCTCGGCCTTGTAGCTACGACCTTGCTTGTTATAGGTATCAGATCTTTTAATACAGCCCTTACATCTTTGTCCTGAAGCATCCCTATTACAAGTATTATTTTATAATTTCCAAGCAGAGTTTCTATGTTTTTTCTGAGAGAATTGGCACCGTGCAGATTATGGGCACCGTCAATTATAATCAGCGGCTTTTTTCTCAGTACCTCAAAACGGCCCGGCCATTTTGTGTTGTAAAGCCCATTAAATATCGATTCATCACTGATAGCAACGTTTCTGTATTCTCTCAGGATTTTAACCGCTCCCAGAGCCATACAGGCATTATATACCTGATGGATTCCCGCCAGTTTTATTTCTACATTGTTATAGTGTTCTCCCAATATATTTGTTGAAAAAATTTGCTCATCTATACTGCTCCGGTGTATATTCAATTCATCAAAATCCATTATAAAAAGTTTGCTGTTTTTTTCTTCACATGTGCTTTTCAGTACATTCATTACTTCTTCTTCCTGTGGATATGAAAGCACCAAACCGTTTTCTTTAATAATTCCGGCCTTTTCATATGCAATTTCTTCCAGCGTATCACCCAGGTATTCCATATGATCGTATCCTATAGGAGTAATTACGGAAATAAGAGAAGTATCGATTACATTGGTTGAATCGAGTCTGCCTCCCATACCTACCTCCAACACAACAAAATCTACATCCTCTCGGGCATAATAACAGAAAGCTATAGCGGTTACAACTTCAAATTCCGTAGGATGATTTTTACCGTCCTTCACCATCTGTTCCACTTTTTCTTTAACAAGTGTTGTTACCTCGGCCAGTTTCTCCCTGGATATATCTTTACCATTTATACTCATTCTCTCTGTAAATTCCTCCAGGTAGGGGGAAATATACAATCCCACCCTGTATCCCTCTTCCCTTAACACAGTCTGTATATATGAAGAAACCGAGCCCTTGCCGTTGGTTCCCGCAACATGAATTGCTTTAAAGGACTTATGCGGGTTTCCCAGCAGGTTCAGCAAATATTTTGGGTTCTCCAGCCCCAGTTTATACCCGAATTTATATGTTCCATGAATATAGTCTAATGCCTGTTCATAGTTCATTGCCCCACTCCGTTCCTCAGGTTATAGTACAATTCTTTAACTACAGTAATTTTTATCCACCCTGAACTTAGTCCAGGGTGGGGTGTTCTTCTTTATATTATAAAATTGACGGTAAATACTGAACAATAAAATTGGTACACAGTGAAAACTATTTGTTTTCCAAAAAAACCAGTCTTTCTGACACATTAGCCAACATTTCCTCGTACTTTACCTGTTTTTGTCTTTCTTCCTCTACTAATTTTGCAGGTGCTTTGTTAACAAATCCCTCATTGGAAAGTTTACCTATAACTCTCTTAATTTCGTCTTCCAATTTAGATTTTTCTTTTTCCAGCCTTTCAATTTCTTTTTCGAAATCAATTAATTCTTCTAAAGGCAGGAATAATTCTGCACCTTCGATAACTGTGGATACCGCATCTTCAGGTATTTTATCCGTGTCCTGTACCAATTCAATTTCCGAAACACTCGCCAAGGTTGCAAAATATTCTTTATTTTCCGATATAACCCGGGCCGTATCTTCGTTCGCGGCCAATACTATTAATTTCGCCTTTCTCGAAGGAACAACATTCATTTCCGCCCTGACATTCCGTATATTTCTGATTGCATCCATAATCAACCCCATGTTCTCCTCCGCCACGGTGTATATTTCATTTTCTTTACATTTTGGCCACTGTGCCGCAATTACACTATCCTGTACCGTAGGCATGTTTTGCCATATCTCCTCCGTTATAAACGGCATAAAAGGATGCAGTAATTTTAATATATTTTCCAATACGTAAGTCAAAACATATTGGGTTACTCTTTTTTTACGAGTGTCTTCACTATAAAGTCTCGGCTTTGATAATTCGATATACCAATCACAATATTCGTTCCAAATAAAATCATGTAATTTTTGTGCAGCAAGTCCGAGTTCGAATCTGTCCATATTTTCAGTTATTTCTTCTACCAATCTGTTCAATCCGGAAATTATCCATTTATCAACCAGGGTGAAATCTTCCCGGACACTGTCTTTTTCAATATAATCAACATCCAAATTCATCAATACAAACCTTGTAGCATTCCACAGCTTGTTTGCAAAATTTCTGCTGGCTTCCAACCTTTCCATATGGAAACGCATGTCATTTCCC
>CAYOQX010000043.1:0-649 GCA_964406195.1 uncultured Alkaliphilus sp.
TGTACACCGACAAGAGCAAGTCCTATACCTGTATTGCCTGATGTAGGTTCCATTATGGTCATGCCCGGTTTCAATTTGCCCCGCCTTTCGGCTTTTTCAATCATAAACTGTGCCACACGATCTTTTATACTACCGCCGGGGTTTAAAAATTCAGCTTTGGCATATATATTCAGGCTCGTCATTTTTTTCAGGTTTATTATAGGTGTATTGCCTATTAGATCCAATACTGTTTCAGTTGCTTTCATAGGTCTGCTTCCCCCTCCTTGTATTTGTTTTTGGGTTTTGCCCAGCATTTACCTATATTATATTATTGCTAAAGAGCCTTCGCCCATATCCAAATTTGCTCCAATACCATCTCGGTAAAAGTCTACCAATTTATCGGGAAAAATGCAACAAAAATTAAGCATCCGAGCCCCGAAGCAGAAGCATCAGAGAAGCATCAGAAGCATCAGGGACGGTTCTTTTTGCTTTTTGCATGTCCCACCTTTTCGGGAAAGAGGTAAAAAGGACTAGCTCCAGTGCTTCATTTTTGAAGCAAAAAGAAGTATTGAAATTGTGTTACCAACTATTTCATATATGATGATAAAGGATGAGATAATTGATTATTTAGAAAATACTTTATAATTCTATTTAGCATTATGTTATTAGT
>CAYOQX010000043.1:659-2011 GCA_964406195.1 uncultured Alkaliphilus sp.
CGGTGCTTCTGGAAGCAAAAAGAACCGTCCCCGGTGCTTCCCGGGGCCTTTATATTTTGTGGATGCCTTCGTTTTTTATATCGGATGCTTTCATGGCTTTTTTTATTTCTTCCAGGTCTTCCTCTGCCAATTTTATAGCGAGTCCGCAGTTGTTCGTAATTTTTCTCGGGGTAGGAATAATGTCTATTTTATAGTTCTCGCCTTTTAAAAACCGCGATGCGGCAATAGCGTGGTGTGTTGTTTCGAATACTATTACATAATGATCCATGTTTTCTCCCCTCGATTGTTTTCATAATATAAAATATTAATTACCCAAAGTGTTATTTGTATTACCTTTTTGCTGTTTTAATATTCAAGTTAACACTGTTCTATAGCGTAGTTATGTTACCACTTTCGTTTAGTTTTTCAACTATAGTGTACATGTTGCTTACCGAACCGACTGCCAGTTTATCATTTAGTTCAAAATAATCTAAACATGTTCCGCAGGATAAGATTTCCACTCCGTTAGATTCTAATGTTCTGATATGTTCCAACGAGTCTGAATCTTCTACCGTTAGTCTCACCCCGCCGTTTAGAAATATTATACTTGCCGGATACGGTAACGTTTCCGTTAATGCATATAAATAACTGCCCATTAGTAAGGCACCTAGCTCATCGGAACCTTCCCCTAATTTGTCTTTAGTTATTAAAATAATCGGATTTTCTTTGGGCTCCGCATCGCGCTGTACATTTGATAATTCAGGGTCTGTTGTTTCCTCTTGGCCTTCTTTAAATATATCGATATAATAGTCCCCCTGATTCTGTTTCACATCAGTCTTTAAATCCATACTTTCAGCCAATTTTAGCACATTTTCTTTTGCGACTTCATTATCCACAATTGCGGTGATTGTGCCCTTTTCTATTTCTTCCAAAGCCTTTTTAGTATGGATTACAGGGAATGGACAATCCATACCTCTGGCATCTATTTGTTTATTCATTTTTATAAATCAATCCTTTCATTCCGCTCAAACCACGACAAACATGTTTTTTACCGATTCTGCAATTATGTCTGCGCCGGTTTGGCGAAAAAATCACAGCATTTCATCGTCCCATTTCCTTAAGAATTTTATAAAATTAAGCACCCGCCTGCAGCGGTTTACGAAAAAATCGTACTGTTTCCCTAACAGTTTTATACAATCAACCGTCACGGTTTATGACAGTTCGGCCTAAAAATCATGGATGTATTTATGCGACCCAACCTGTCAGTTGTGAATGTACTTATATAGTACAGTATAATGGATTTTGTAAAATCGTGAAAATAGATTTTTCAAATAAGTTTATATGTCTGTATAGATAATCCTAATCAAGAAACG
>CAYOQX010000043.1:2028-3869 GCA_964406195.1 uncultured Alkaliphilus sp.
ATCAAATTTATATAGATAGTCTTAATCAAATTTATATAGATAGTCTTAATCAAATTTATATAGATAGTCTTAATCAAAAATAAATATTAAAAATCTTGGATAATCCTATTGAAAAAAACCGCTTGTATTCCAAAATTTGCTTGCATGCTTATATTTCAAAATCTGTTTGCTTGTATTCCAAAATCTGTTTGCATACTTGTATTCCAAAATCTGCTTACATGCTTATATTTCAAAACCTACTTGCGCTTATACCTCAAAACGTTAATTGTCACCCTGCTCAACCGATAATTTAAATTTTCATCTCCCTTTTCAGGTTCATCATCAGTGCAAATACTATTGTTCCATAGGCTATAAAACTTCTGAAATATTCTCCAAGAGCCGGATTTTTAAATATGTTTTGCCCGGCCAGAGGTGATACCGTAAATAATATATGAAACAAAACAACTCCTACAAACACATTTTTTATACCCGCTTTTTTGAAAGTAGCCCCTCCCGCCAATAATGCAGCGGCCGCAAATACATCCAAATTTAAGTATCCTGTATATACATTTAAAATACCCAAGTTTTGTATAAATAAGATTTGGGCAATCGATGCCAGTGATGTAGATAATATTATTGCTGTTTTTCTGGTTTTATTAACATCAACACCTACTTTTTCTGCCAGATATATATTTTCACCCGTTGCATTCATGTGATGGCCTATTTTAGATTTGGTAATTAAGTCTACTATTACAGCTAACAGAATAATTATTAATACAGGTACCAGGGAAACAGTTGTGTCCCCCAGTTTTATAAGCAGTGTGTTTCTAAACAGATTTTTGTATTCCCCGATATCCAGCATGCTTTTCACCCCGATCCCCCTCGTAAGCAAAATATTTTTATTGAAGGGTTTTATCAGGGTTCCGTACCCGACCATGAATATTAATTGATATAGATTAGCACCTAAAAAACCTATTACCATACTGGTTATCATCTCTTTACCCTTGGCCCTGTTAAGTAAGTTTCCGATTATATTCCCGAAAATAACAGATAATGCTATGCTCAAAATTATTGACACTATAAATCCCGTTTTCGGAGCAAATCCTACATCGAGCACAATTACCAGTGCTATTTGTGCGGCTATTGCCCCTATTGTAATGGAGAAATTAATTCCCATACCCGCCATAATAGGAAAGATAAGCGACAATAAAAATACTGTATTTCTAACAAATCTTGCATACAGTTCCGCTGATATGAAGTTTAAATTTACGTTGGCGGCTATAACCGCAGCAATAGATAAAATCAGAAAAAATATCGGAACATAATAATCTTCATATTTTTTCATTTGTTTTTCTCATCCCCTCGTATAAAAAGGCATACAGTATAATACCGTTAGTCACTATCATCCTTACAATTTCGGACATTTCCGGTATTAATAATTCATTTGCCACCGGAACCGAAAGCAAAAATGTGGTCTGATAAAGGTATGTGCCCAGCATAACCTGGAAAATGCTTGCATAGTTTTTCCCCGCTCCCCCGACCAATATAGCCGATATGGCAGGGAAGGCCATCATAAGCGGTCCGTCATACAGGTGGACAAACCCGTAGCTTTGGGAATACACAATAATGCCTATTGCGGCCAAAACATTGGAAAATATTATGGAAATAGTTCGGTATCTGTCAATATTGATTCCGGATAGTTTTGCAAAAATTTCGTTTTCCGGGATTGCAGACATTGCTATTCCCATTCTTGTTCTCTGAAATAAATATACTATTAAAGATAAGATTACAAAAAATAATATCAGTCCGAAAGGTATTATTAATTTTCCTATGTTGATTTTCAAAAAATTGTCCAGTATTCC
>CAYOQX010000043.1:3916-10865 GCA_964406195.1 uncultured Alkaliphilus sp.
GTAAGTATCTAAATTGATTTTAGGTCTTAACCCCTTCCCTCCTATAGGGTATAGCATCTGCCTATTTTTAAAGGGCGCCAGGGACCAGAAGAAATTCATTATAGGTATAAAGGAAAATCCTGCAAATACTCCTACAATTTCTTCGTTTCCTTTTAGTTTGTTCAGCACAATTGAATATATATATCCGAATATTACAGCTATAATACTTCCGCACAAAACAGATATACTGAAACCTGACCAGCCGGATAATTTGAATTCTATTGCAATGCACATCCCGATCAGGCCTGCCGTTATACCTATGGGCAATCCGAAATTTCTGCCCGCCCCTACATTTATCATAGGTACTAAGGATAATACTAAAACCCCGTTCATTACCCATTTTATCAGCGATTCATTTAGCGCTTCCACATAGGATATGCCGGTAAACTTAAGACTTATTATTAAAATAATTAAATAAAGTATTATGATCAGCTGAGGTGATTCTATTTTAAATCGTTTCATTCCGCACTTAAACTCCTTCCGGACAGGGCCAAATTAAAGTCCTCTGTTTCAAAATTACCGTTAAATATTTTAAAAACCCGGTTTTCGTACATTATGGCAATGCGATCGCAAACCCTCTTAAGCTCGGATATCTCGCCTGAGGAAATAACTATTGTAGTGTTTTTTTCTTTATTTAATTTTAATAATATATCCAAAATAATTTCCTTGGAATACACATCAATACCCTTGGTAGGTTCCCCTATAAATAAAATATTCGGCATCATAGTAATAGCCCTTCCTATGCATACTTTTTGTTGGTTGCCGCCGCTCAGCTCCCCTGTTTTTTGGTATATGTCCTCAACCTTAATATTTAATTTATCAACCATATTATTTGAATATTCCTTTATAAACCTATGGTTCAATGGTGATAAACTTTTAAGCCTCGGATACTTAATAAATTTATCCTGCCTGTCATAACATTCAAAAACCAGGTTTTCCCAAACACCTTTGTCCAGGAGCAGCCCCATTTCTTTTCGGTCATCAGGCAGGAGATAGATCCCTTTTTTAATCAGAGAGTCCGTATTGCCCGGAATTACTTTTTCCCCATTGTATAATACATTACCATCCATATTGTACAGCCCCATTAATCCATAACCGAAAATTTCCTGTCCGTGACCGGCCAACCCCGTTATTCCCAGGATCTCCCCTTCTTTGATATCCAAATATATATTATTATGACTTTTATACCCATAGTCTACTTCCACATTCTCAAAGGATAATATATCATTGTCCAACAGTCTTTTGTGATGCTTCAAAACCTGCACTATTTCTTTACCTATCATGTCATTTGCCATTTTATTAATATTAAATTCTTCTTTGTCATACACTCTTGTAACTCTGCCGTCTTTTAATATGGTTACTCTGTGGCAAATCCGCGCTATCTCCTCTAATCTGTGAGATATAAATATAATAGATACCCCGTTTGCAGCTATGTTTTTCAGGCCGGTTAACAGTATTTCGGTTTCCTCAATATTTAACGACGAGGTCGGCTCGTCCAAGATAAGTATCTTCAGGTTTTCCTTGTCTATTTCCCTGGCTATTTCCACAAACTGTTTAAAACCTGCCGACATTGATTTCACCTTAATATCCGGATTAATATCCGTTCCGATTTTTGATAATGATAATTTTGCATCCTCCTTATTTTTGTTTTCATCAACCAGGGCAAAATCCTTAAGCACTTCAGTCTTTTTTATCACATTTTCCCTGTTTATTTTTATATTACTGCTTACACTTAATTCGCCAAGCAGCGATAATTCCTGGTGCACCATACCTATACCGTTTTTTATTGCATCATATGAATTTCTAATATCAACCTTCTTATCGTTAATAAATATATCGCCCTCATATCCTCCGGTTTCCCTGATATGTTTACTGCCGAATAATATATTCATAAAGGTGGATTTTCCGGAACCGTTGGCCCCGATTATCCCGTGGATTTCCCCTTTTTTTAAGTCGAAATTAACCTTGTGCAGTGCTTGGACATCCTTGTATTTTTTAGAAAGGTTTGTGACATGTAAAATGCGGTCCAAATTTTATCACCCCTCCAAATAAAATATTATGCAGGATAGAACTATCCTGCATATATTTTTAATAATATATTGATTCTAAAATCATCATAAAGTAATTATCCGTATTTTCATCTATTGGTTCAAAATCAGCCCTGACTCCCATAACCTCTTCCGAAAAGTCATCTAAAAATTCCTTATTCAAGATTTCCTCGTTTACTTCTAAGTTGTTTTCAATTATATGTTTGGCAAGTTCAATCTCGAATTTGGGTACATATACCTGGGAAGGCATTGCCCAACCTGACAATCTTCCGGTCATGCCCGCTCTTTTCACCTTTTGGGTAATTAATTTATTTATTTTATCATAATCCCCTAAATCGTCTTCCTCTATTTCAAGATTCAGTACTGTAGGATATGCCTGAGTAGGTGTTGGACAACACTGTTCGGATACCGTAAATTTTAATTTCAAGGCTTCATCTATTATGACGTCATACATGGGACAATTGGACCCGAATATATTTGTATCCTTTCCGTATTTACCGATTTGTCTCGGTATATCTTCCTTCAAAAATTGCTGCATGGCGGTAGGCCCGTCCCCTGCCTGCGGATCCGGTGTGATAACCTCTACAAATTCCAACCCTATGTCCTTGCAGGTTTTCTCCATAATGTCCCTTCTGGTCGCCACCTCTTCCTTGGCCAGATGGGTAGGGAAAGAATAGTGTATAAATGTCTTTGCGCCCATTTTTTTGGCCTTAGTAGGGATAGTTTTCCCGCGCCTCAGCCAGTCTGTAGAAAAACTTATATCTATATATTTGGCCATAAGTTCAGGTTCATCAAGCATGGTTGCAATTGTAATTATATCCGGCCTTTGCTCTCTTATTTGTTCAAATGCAGGTATTAACCCTGATTGGCCCGAGTTTACTATAATGGCTTTCATTTCCGGATCATCAGCCAAGCTGAGTATTTGGGATATTCCTGTTTCCAGCTCCGCATTGAAATTCTCCGGCAAGGTAATATGTTCAACTATATCGGGATACTTTTCCACCATTTCGGCCCCTGCCCTAAATTCATCTTCGGAGGTGGACAATGTAGGTGTAACGATACCTATTTTAAAGTTTTCTACATCTCCCGCAGCGGTTTTACCTGCATCCGCATCCTGTACCCCTCCCGTATCGCTATCCGCCCCGTTACATGCAGACAGTGACAAAAGCATAAGCACCGACAAAACTAAAACAACAATCCTTTTAAATTTTCCAGACATTTTGCGCATTATTGTCCTCCTTTATTTTTATATCATTTCTAAAAGTGCATTAATTCTCGTATTTATTTGCCCGATATCCAACTCGGAATAATCGGTTTCTATATATAAATAAGGCTTCTGTTTTTCTTCCGTAACAAGTCTTTTTACGTTATATGCCTCTACGTTAAAAGTATGACAGGCCTGAAGTACTACCTCTATTACCGCATCCACTTCATATTCATCTATCATTTCGTCCAAATCCCTAAGTCTTCTCGGGTTGGGTGTCATAACGGAACAATTTATATCTAAATATTTTTCCGTTAATGCATCTATCGGGTCAATGTTTTCATCCGCCAATCTTATTTTCTCTCTGACCCCGCTGCAGTTTTCAAAAGCCACTATGCTTGCACCGGAATCCTCAATAATCCTCAGTATTTTGTCCCTTACCCCGTTTACAGGACAGCCTGTAACAAGTATCCTGGGTTTATCTGATTTGCGTCCCTTTAATTCCTGTTCATATTTATTTCTTAATTCCTCTGTTCGTTCCGCTATAAATTCACACTGGGCATTTCTGTCAAATTGGAAACCCAGCGCCTCTATTGTTTCGTTTACTTCAGAACCGGATATAGGTGAAGGGTTTAATTTCCCTAATTCATAGAAATCCATAAGAATCCTTCTCTCTTTATTCCTATCCTTTATTTCCTTTCTTAAAACTTCATCCGTGATTTCAACATCAAAAAACTCTTCCAGTTTTTCCTTAAGCCTTATTAATTCTTTTTTCCAATATGCAAAAGCATGGTTCGGTTCCTGCCCCTGGGGTAAGTGCATGACATGAATCGGTTTCAATTCATTCAGTATTTCATACATCTTTTTCTTCCCGTCGCAGGTTGTTTCCCCTACCAGTAAATCCGCAAAATAAAAATATGGACATTTTTCGGATGCCGCTTCCCCATAACTGGATTTTATAAGAGGGCAAAGATTCCTCGGCAGATCCTTTTCCGCATAGTGTATCGGCTCATTTGATGTGCCGCATAGACTGACAGCCGCTGCGCCCGCTGCGTGAATAAGTTCTATAGGTGTATATGTACAAAAAATCCCTACTACGGGAACCCCTTGTTCCTTCAGATTCATTATTTTCAGAAACCCTTCCTTTTTGGCCTCCTCATAGTTTTCAAAATTTTCCGGCAGTTTCAGCATTTATATCGCCTTCCTTTACAAATTTATCCTGTCAACATTTATTTTGATTATCCGGCATTACTTACCGGGCCTCACTTGTCTCAGTGTCACTTAACCGGGTGCCAACTTGTACTCGGGTCACTTATTTTAGCATTATCTACCCGAGTATTATCTGCCCCGGCCCCGCTTGTCCTAACATCAAGTGAAATTATATAAACCCGACAAATAATAATCAAATAGGAAATATATATCTATAAGATACTGTTCTATAGGTATTATTAATAAGTCTACAGTGGTCTGCCGTGTAAACAGCACTATATAGGGAAAAGCAGGTACCTGCCCCGGTCTATAGACAAAAGCAATAGCAAATGAGATACAAATAAGTATTTCCAATTGGTAGCTGCTTGTTTATAATGATAGAATTTAGTCGAAATCATCGGATTAAAATTAAGAATATAGGGGGATTAAAATGAGACCGAAGGTTATGGAAGAGGTAGAAGAATTAAGGGGTATAAACTCTCTTAATATTAAGGAAGCCCATGAAGCGGGCAGAAAAGTAGTAGGAATGTATTGTATATTTTCACCGCAGGAAATATCACTGGCCGCTGATGCAATTTCCGTTACATTATGCGGAACAACACAAGAACCTGTGGGGGATGCGGAAAGGGAATTGCCGCGCAACTTATGTGCACTTATAAAATCAAGTTACGGCTTTGCCATTACGGATACATGCCCTTATTTTTATTTTTCGGATGTATTGTTGGCGGAAACCACATGCGACGGTAAAAAGAAAATGTACGAGCTGATGGGGAAAATTAAACCCATGCATGTTATGAATTTACCGCAAACAACCCAGGACAGCGATGCTTTGGATATATGGAAAAATGAAATGGTTAAATTTAAGAACTTTTTGGAAGAAGAATTCGAATTGGAAATCACAGATAATAAGCTGAGGAACGCCATCAAACTGATGAACAGAGAAAGAATTGCAATGCGGAAACTGCACCGGCTGAATACTCACAAACCCGCACCGTTAACCGGCATGGACATGATGCTTGCACAGTGGCTGAAGGGTTTTAATGTAGACAAGGAAGCGGGGATAGAACTTATAGAAAGGCTTATTGACGAAGTTGAAAAGCGCATGGAGAAGGGTGTTTATGCTTTTGATGAAGATACCCCGCGCATATTGTTGACCGGGTGCCCTATCGGAAGCGGTTCGGAAAAGGTATTAAAAATCCTGGAAGAATCGGGGGCAAGTGTTGTGGCCTTGGAAAATTGTACAGGTTATAAAGGTTTGGATACATTGGTAGATGAAACCAAAGATCCGATTACCGCCATTGCGGAAAAATATTTATCCACACCTTGTTCCTGCATGACATATAATGACGGAAGATTAGATTTAATTAAAAGACTGGCGGATGAATATAAAGTGGACGGTGTAGTTGACCTTACCTGGATAGCCTGCCATACGTATAATATAGAATCCTATAATGTACGTAATTTTGTCAAGGATGAACTTGGACTCCCATTTTTACAAATAGAAACGGATTATTCAGACTCGGATGTAGGACAAATCAGGGTCAGAGTAGAGGCATTTTTAGAAACTATGGTAGGTGCAATTACAGCGTAAATAAAAATATAAAATATACAAACAGATAATAGCTTGTTTGGCATCCTCCACACCCGTTCTTAACATCACGAATGAGGATTCCTAAAAGGAACTTACGAGGTTGTCTAGTAAATACAGATTAAGGATGTGATTTAGTGATTAGCATTGGAATAGATGTAGGGTCAGTAGCAGCAAAAGCTGCCGCTTATGACGGTGAAAAAATTGTTGCGACGGCGCTTATGCCCACAGGTTGGAGCCCAAAAGAATCCGGCGGACAACTTTTAAAAGATATAATGACAAAACTTGATATTAATAAAGATGATATCAACACAATAGTAGGAACCGGTTACGGGAGGATATCACTTCCTTTTGCAGACAAAAAAGTTACGGAAATTACGTGTCACGGCAGGGGCGCATATCATATAAACCCTGAAATCAGAACGATTATAGACATTGGAGGGCAAGACAGCAAGGTTATTAGAATAAATGAACAAGGCAATGTCATCGACTTTTTAATGAATGACAAATGTGCGGCCGGGACGGGAAGGTTCTTGCAGGTGATGTCAAATGCGTTGGAAATAGATATTGATGAACTTTCGCAGCTGGCATCGGGGGCGGAGCCTGCCAATATTAACAGCATGTGTACGGTTTTTGCGGAATCCGAGGTTGTGAGCCTGATTGCGGCGGGAACACCCAAGGATGCCATTGCGGCCGGGCTTTTGCATTCCGTATGCAACAAAACCTACTCTCTGGTCGGCAAAATGGGCATAGAAGAAACCGTATTTTTTTCCGGCGGGGTCTCCCGAAGTGAAAAAATGGGTAAACTTCTCAGTGAAAAATTAAAAACAGAGGTCAATTTCTCTGGTGAATCCCAATTTG
>CAYOQX010000044.1:0-329 GCA_964406195.1 uncultured Alkaliphilus sp.
GGATTATTAATTAATCTTTGTCTGTTCTTTTTTTAGCCCTGATAAGTTTGAGTACCAAAAATACTGCTAAACCCCCAACCAACAGGAATGGCAGGACATAAATAAATACGAGAACAAATCCTTCCATAAACATTTGGAACATATATAAGGAATTACTGAATGTATCGGAAATCTTGGCAGCAAAAGTTGTTTTTGTAGTGATGTTGCTTCCGAGTTTTTCGACCTCCGAGATATTTACATGTACTATATTGTAGGATACCTTATGGTCCATATCCTGTATATTTTTAGTCAGATTTTCTTTTTGATGGATAATTTCGCTCAGATGATTT
>CAYOQX010000044.1:339-10860 GCA_964406195.1 uncultured Alkaliphilus sp.
GGAAATAATATCCTCCATTTTTTCGGCCTTCTCAAGGAGGGCGGTCATTCGCTTTTCTTTGGTTTCTAATAAATTCAATCTGCTTTCGGTGTCATAATATTGTTTTGTAATATCTTCCTTTGAAGTGCTTTGAGAAACTATATTTCCAACCGAGTCTATTTCATTGATAAAGTTGTTCGCATTATCTTTGGGTATTCTTATTGTATATTCGGCACCCTTGAAAGTTTTATTATTTATACGATTTTTACTTGAAATATGTGAATCTTCTATATAACCTTTATTCTTTTTAATAGTACCGTTCAGATCCTTAATGGCAGAATCAAATTCAGTGGTCTCCAAAGAGAGATGTATGCTGGTAATAACTTTTTCGGGTTCTATACCTTCATAATCCGGGTCGGTATCTGAAGATGAATCCTCCTCAACACCCATTTCGGCAGACCCTGCATCTTCCGCGGCCGCATTACTTTGGACAGAATTCTCACTCATGTCCGATTTAGAAGTGCATGCGGATACAACCAAAATAATCAGTAAAAGGCTTGTGATGATTAAGGCTGTCCGTTTTTTGGATTTCATAATTTTTGCCCCCTGTATTATATATTTTTCCCATGTATCTACATATTCTCTTATATTATCTATTATACATGTTTTAGAAAACTTGTGGCGGTTTTATTAGGTGACCTGGCGCATCCAGTCGCCGGTTTTTAATCTTCTTACGGAAAGAGTTGCTTTGGTGATTTCCTCGAGTACAACCATTAAAACTACCGTTTCCACAGGGAGTTTCAGTATAAAGGAGCCTAAAAACACCAGCGGGACACCTACACCCCACATAGTCAGGGTCTCTATTTTAAGTGCATATCTTGTATCGCCGCCGCCTCTCAGAATTCCTACGATAATAACCGCACTTATTAATTTTATAAATATTGTTGCGGAAATAATATACAGTATTTTCAGTGTGCTTTGATATACTTCCTCGGAAACATTGAAAAAGGAAAGTATGGTAGGTGTGCTGAGGGCAAGTATAATTCCTATTACAATTCCCGAAATTACGGAGAGTTTTAAAAACCTCCTGCTGTAGAGTCGGCCTTCATCCATATTACCCGCCCCGACCTGGTTGCCTATCATTACTGCGGCACTGTGAGCTATACCGAAAGCGAATACCATGAATACATTCTGAACCGTAGTTGTGATTTGTATTGCGGCCATGGCTTGTGTCCCCAAATGGCCGTAAGCGATGGCATAAATTATCATAGCCAAGGCCCAAAACATGTCATTTACAACAACGGGAATAATGGTTCCGGCGGCCCTTTGTATAAAGCATCTGCTCAGATCAGTCATTTGTTGCCATCCTGCAGCCAAAACCCCTTTTCTTGCATATACATAAAGCACCATAGTGGCGGCTTCTATCAGCCTGGCTATCAGGGTTGCGATGGCCGCTCCTTTTACGCCCATTGCCGGGAATCCCAAATGACCGAATATAAAAATATAGTTCAATATTGCATTTGCGATCAGAGCCACTATACTGACAACCATAGGCGGAATAGTGTCCTCAATGCATCGTGATGATACCCCGTAAGCCATGGAAACGGCAATAAAAATATAGCTTGTACAAACTATTTTCAAATAATCCGCACCTAATTTTATTACATAAGGGTCCGTGTTAAATAAACTTATTATGGTATGCGGTATCAAAAGTGCCACTATTGTAAAGATAATTGAGGATAATATGCTGGTAATGAGGCTGAGGCCCAAGGTCCTTTGTATATATTCCTCATTTCTTTGTCCCCAATATTGGGATATAAATACTCCTGCACCGCTTGTTATGCCGGTTACCAATAGATTAAATAAAAAAAAGTATTGATTGGCGATTCCGACGGCCGCAATTTCCACTTCTCCCAATTTACCAATCATAACGGTATCCACCATATTAATGGATGATATGATCAGATTTTGTATGATAATCGGAATTGCCAGTTTTAACAACATAGTATAAAAATTCAATTGATTTGTCTTGTTTATCCGTATATTTTCTGTCATAATTACACTTACCTTTCGTAAGATAATATAGTTAATTTGCCGACTAGATGACTGTTCAGTCAAAGTATTTTTGTTTTGTTGTTACCTAGGATATTATATCATAAAAATATGATATTGATTATACCAGACATAGTGATAAATTAATGGTATACTAAAAGGTATCTATAATATGCGGGAGGGTTGGAATAGGCGGCATAATATCATACATCGACGGGCTTGGAGCTTGGAACGCGGCCGATTATAATTATTCTTTAAAAGGAGTGTTTTTATGAATGAACAATTAAGGGAAATGGGCTTACGTTTATCGATGCTCAGGGATTCAATGGGATTTGAACCTGAAAAAATAGCGGAAATGTTGGAGATGTCGGTTTCGGACTACCTGCTTTACGAGGCGGGCAAAAAGGATTTTTCTTTTAGTTTCTTATATAATGTGGCCGGTATTTTAGGTGTTGATATCCTGGATATTATCAGCGGGGAAACACCTAAACTTTCAACCTGCTGTGTTGTCAGGGCAGGCGGCGGGTACGATATAAAACGGCGCAAGGCTTATGATTACAAGCATCTGGCATTTACTTTCCGCGATAAAAAGGCGGAACCTTTTTTGGTAACTGTTGAACCTAATGTTAAAACAGTACCCCAGCGCCATTCACATCAGGGTCAGGAATTTAATTATATACTTTCGGGTTGTTTGGAACTTTATCTCGGAGAAATGGTTTATACACTGGGAGAAGGGGACAGTATCTATTTTGATTCCGCAGTTCCGCATGCTATGAGAGCCCGTGGCGAAAAACCGGCTAAATTTTTAGCTGTTGTAATGAAATAAAGGAGTGACGATTTATGCTTATATATGAAAAATATATCGGTCGAAACCGCGATGACTACGCTACTTTGGAGGACTTATACAGAAATTTTTCCATTCAATGTCCGGAGGATTTTAACTTTGCTTATGATGTTTTAGATAAATTGGCATTGGAAAAGCCGGATAAATTGGCAATGCTTTGGGTCGGTAAAAACGGGGAAGAAAAGAGAATCAGTTTTGCCGAAATGAAACGGTGGACGGATAAAACCGCAAATTATTTTAAATCATTGGGTATAAAAAAAGGCGACCTTGTACTTCTTGTTCTAAAAAGGAGTTACTTATTTTGGTATGCAATTTTGGCACTGCATAAAATAGGGGCTGTTGCCGTTCAGGCCACACATCTGTTGACCGCACAAGATTATGTTTATCGCTGTCAGGCCGGCAGGATTAAAATGGCTGTTATTACAGACGACGGAGATTGTACCGCACATTTTGATGAGGCGCACCCCGAGTGTCCCACAGTGGAACTTAAAGCAGTTACGGGACATAAGGATGTCGGGGAGGGCTGGTTGGATTTTGAGGCGGGAATAGAAGCCGCTTCCGAGGACTGGGAACGTCCGACCGGGGAGGATGCCACGAAATCTTCCGATATTATGATAATGGCATTTTCATCGGGAACCACAGGTTACCCTAAAATGGTAGCTCATAATCATAGCTATCCTCTCGGCCATATTATGACCGGTGTGTTTTGGCATCGCGCCGAACCCGGAGGGCTGCACTTTACTATTTCCGATACGGGTTGGTTGAAATCTCTTTGGGGGAAACTTTACGGGCAGTGGCTTGCGGAATCCGCAGTGTTTACTTATGATTTTGACAGATTTGACGGCGGAGATATTTTGGAGAAACTGGACAAATATCAGGTTACCACATTTTGTGCCCCGCCGACCATATATAGATTTATGCTCAGGGAAGAAGTGGAAAACTACGATTTATCAGCACTGAAACATTGCACCACAGCCGGGGAAGCGCTGAATCCGGAGGTCTATAATAAATGGAGAGAGATAACGGGACTTCGTATTTTTGAGGGATTCGGACAATCCGAAATGACACTTTCTTGTTCGACACTTTATCCCTGGGTACAGCCGAAACCCGGCTCGATGGGTCTCCCCACTCCGGGATACAAACTGGTAGTTGTGGACAAAAATGGTGAGGAAGTCGACCCGGGGGTTATCGGTGAGATTTGTGTCAGGACGGATAATCCTAAAAGTAAGACAAAGGGTTTGTTTATGGGTTATTATCGGGATGAAGAGAATACACGAAAATCTTGGTATGACGGCCTTTATCATACAGGGGATACCGCTTATTGTGATGAACTGGGATTTTTATGGTATGTGGGACGCAATGACGATATAATTAAATCCTCGGGTTATCGAATAGGGCCTTTTGAGGTTGAATCCGCACTTGCCGAGCATCCTGCCGTATTGGAATCGGCTGTAACCGGTGTACCTGACCCGATCAGAGGTTTTAATGTAAAGGCAACCGTAGTGCTTTCCGACGGTTATGAACCGTCCGAGGAACTTATTAAGGAGTTACAGGACCATGTTAAAAATACAACGGCACCGTATAAATATCCAAGGGTGGTGGAATTTGTGGATCAATTGCCTAAAACCATCAGCGGTAAAATACGGCGGGTGGAAATCAGGGAAAAAGACCTGGGCGGAGAATCCTGCGACTAAAAATATTTTATCAATATAATTCCGCTGGGAAATCCGAAGTGTAACGGCTGCCGGGGGCCTAAAATGCAATGGCTGTTGGAAGTTTGACGGTATAAATATAAATACGTCTCAAAATGGGGAACTTAGATAATATATTGACAAACTAAAACATCTGGTGTAAAATATCGTCGTATAAAGGATAGAATAAGCTTTTGTTTTTATCCAAAAATTGTCTAACACCATTATCAATGTAATATTATCAATGTAATGCACCATTATCAATGAATAATTATCAACTTAGCGTGTTATCATCGACGTAATGTACTATTATCAGTGTGTTAAAGGTTTTTATGGTAGAAACAGTAGTGAAACGATTAACAAAAGTACCAAGAAAAGTAAAAACAAAAAAATAGTAACAACGGGAGTGAGCAAAAATGCGTAAAAGGATATTAGGGCTGGTTGCTTTTGCCGCTGTTGGGGAGGGCATAATACTGTCTGCGGCGTTTAAGGAGAGAAATTTTTTCAGCACGGAAATTCTGGTGATTATTGCATTTTTCTTCATGATAAGTTTATTTGATCATATTTATGAATTGATAGCGGGGGCCGATAGAAATGAATGATGAAAAAAGAAAACAATTGGTATACTCATTGTTATGTTCGTTTGTAGGCGTTATCGTTACGTGGTATTTAAATCACAAGGTAGGTTGCGGTGCAATAGTTGCTAACGGTTTAGTGGGTGTAATCGCTGCCACACTTCTGCCGTCGGATTTAGCCGGAATTATGTTTACATCATCATTTGTAGGCATGAGTTCAACAGCGGTATTACCTTCTATATCAGCAGCTGCGTTGGGAGGAATCCTGGTAGGATTAATCCTTGTATCTACTACGGAAATTTATGCCGGTATTGGCGGTAAAGGTGGAACCAGTGCGGCATTGGCCACTATAATTACAAAAACGATAATAGGATTCTGGAGTTAGGGGGTGCAATTATGGAAGTGTTAATTGTTTTAATTATATCGGTTCTTGCAGGAATGGCTACCTATGCAATATCCATTAATTTAGAAAAAGGTGCTGTTTTTGCTTCTGCAATTGTAACTTTAGTATCAGGAATCGTGCTTCCCCATTTTTTCCCTGAAATAGCCGGAACAGTAACAGGTGTTGCAGCTTGTGCTTCCTATGCCGGAATGATTTCCGAAAAAAATGCTTTGGGGCTTTTAAATATGGCTATCATATCCCTTACAGCGGGAATATTATTTATAACTACCAGCAGTGCATATATAGGGATTGGTGGAAGGCTCGGTACAATAGGTGCTATTGCATGCTTTAACTGGCTTGGATTTAGAAAGATATTCTTAGAAGGAGCATATGTAGAAAAAGACAAGAGCTTGTTGCAATTATTGGGAGTCAAAACAAACGAGGATATTTAGATTTCTGAGAACTGCTTCGGTATATTCCGGAGGAGTTTTTAGTGCTGCAATTTTATATTTATTGTTTATTAATACTAATAGAAATGCAAAACAGCTTAGATGGACAATGGGGAGTATCAAGGACAACGGGTATTCGGATAAACAATATAAGATGAAATACCTTATCAAGGGATTTATATTGATTTGGACAAATGTGATATATAAAACAACATAGGTTTTAATGTTTTTAATTTTATTACAATCCGAGGAGGGAAACTCATGAGAGGTAGCAGAAAAAGGATGATAGCATATTTCGGAATAATAGCTCTATTATCCAGTCTTTTTATGGGATTAGTAGGAATGTCAACCCACAGAACAAATGTAGATGTTATAAAGAAT
Organism: uncultured Alkaliphilus sp.; assembly: GCA_964406195.1. Taxonomy (GTDB): domain Bacteria; phylum Bacillota; class Clostridia; order Peptostreptococcales; family Natronincolaceae; genus JAAZJW01. Next base: position 6,693 of record CAYOQX010000044.1, read on the forward strand.
CACCTGTTAAGAGATCATGTTGAAAATAACGTAAACCTGGCAATGAAATATCTCCAAAGTCACTACGGCACATTGCAACAAATAGATGGAGTCCTATGTGACAGCCACGGTAATGAAATAGAAGGCAGGACTGAAATGGTGGATGCTATACTGGACGACTTGGGAGACAGGTCCACTATTTTTACCAAAGATAAAGATGATTTCAGAAGAATTTCTACAAGTGTTGAATCTGAAGAAGGAAACGGGAGAGCAGTAGGCACATTTTTAGGTACAGACCATAATGCATACTCATCAGTGATGAAGGGTGAACTGTATGTAGGAGAGGCGGATATACTAGGCGACAACTATTATACAGCTTACCAACCTCTGATAGATAATAATGATAATATAATAGGGATACTGTTTGTCGGTATTCCAACCGAAACATTAGATACTATTGTAGAAGAACATGACGAAGAAATGGACAAGTTTAACATATGGATTGTCGTACTTAGAACTATTACACTAGGTATACTGATCGCACTGGCCAGCACATTCCTATTGAGCAGGGGCAGGGCCGGGGATGCTGACAAGGACACAGGAAGCGATGACGCACAAGCCTTACATGGTGAGAACGGTGAACTTGCAGATGCCGCCGAATCCGTGCAAGCCCTGCGCGATGAACTTGCGGATTTACTTGAAGATACACGCGGCATACTAAAGAACATATCATTTTTCTCAAGAGAAATTTCTGACACCTCTGAACATTCATCAGAACAGCTGAAGAGGTTAACAGAAGAAATAGATGAATTCATGGAAGAATTTGAGTCCTAAACAACCTTAAACAACCAATCTACAGAAACACAGAAACACAGGAAGCACAGGGGACGGTTCTTTTTGCTTTTATCCTTTTATAGTATACTTTTAATATACGGGAAAAAGCAAAAAGAACCGTCCCCTGTGCTTCTTTAAAAAGCCTGAACCCGGGATAAGGGGGCCTGAACCGGGGATGAACCCGAAGTGAATCCGTGATAAAGTAATATAGAGGTGATATGTCTTTGAAACCTTCTGAAAAACTGAATATAATTCATTTGGATATGGATGCTTTCTATGCTTCCGTCGAAGAACAGGATAATCCTAAATTAAAAGGCCGTCCTGTTATTGTGGGCGGGCCGGGCAACCGCGGTATAGTAACAACAGCAAATTATGAAGCCAGAAAATACGGTATTCATTCAGCTATGCCGATTTATATTGCAAGAAGAAAATGTCCGGCAGGGTGTTTTGTGCCTACAAGGATGGAAAGATATAAGGAAGTATCCAAGGAAATCTTTAATATTTTATATAGTTTTACGGATCTAATTGAACCCATATCCATAGACGAGGCATACATAAATATATCAGATATTTTTCTAACAGATGGATCATACGAATCATACGCAGATGAGTTCGATATTTTCTCTATAACAAATGGGTCAAATGCAGGCAAACCCGACACATCTTTGTCAATGGATGGGCCATATACAGGCACATATAATATTAAGCGAAGGCCTCTCAAAATAGCCATGAGCATAAAAGAAAAGGTGGTGGAGGCTACAGGATTAACTATGTCTGTCGGTATTTCATATAATAAATTTTTGGCCAAACTTGCTTCCGATTGGAACAAACCGGATGGTATTAAAATAATAACGGAAGATATGATACCCGACATATTGCTGCCTTTGCCGGTTAAATCCGTATATGGAATAGGACCTAAGTCATCTAAAAGATTAAATAATATAGGTATATATACAATCAAAGACTTATTGGCACTTCCGGAAAAATTTCTGATTGACTTTTTTGGGAAACTCGGTACAGATATATACTATAGAATTCGCGGCATAGACAACAGGAAAATCAACATAGAAAGGGAAAAGAAATCCATAGGAATTGAACGGACCCTCAAAACCGATACCGGTGACAGGAATCTGCTCAAAAGATATCTACATAAATTTGCAACAGACTTGGAACTCTCCTTGAAAAAAAGCCAACTCTACGGTAAAACGATTACCCTGAAATTAAAAGATGAAAACTTCAAACTTCAAACCAAAAGCAAAACACTGGATCATTACATAAACCTTGGGGATGAAATACTCGCAATAGGTACACATCTTCTAGATGAAATAAATATGCGCAAAAACATTAGACTGATAGGCCTGACAGTCTCCAACCTTACAACTGTTCCGGCAAAACAACTCTCTCTATTTGGATCCGAAAGCCACTTATATATTAGGTAAAAAGCACAGGGGACGGTTCTTTTTGCTTATCCTTCAAAAAGCACAGGGGACGGTCCTTTTAAGCACAGGGGACGGTCCTTTTTGCTTCGGTATATACCTTATTTTGTCTAACAAAATAATAGTTGATTATTTTCCTGATACTTGGAAATGACAGTGTACAAACCGTCCACGATGTCCCGGAGCCCTTTTCTGCCCTTTTTATTGTTAAAGGTCCCTATTAAATTCCACAACCCAGGCATTTTTTATGTGTTCCTTAACAATTTTTCTTGATAGGTTAAACCAGCTTTCACAATTATCCAATATGACAGAATCCCCTGTTATAACCCTCCCCATATCAGAAAGAATAGGGTCCGGATTTCGCACCAGTTCTACTTCAGTAGGTATATCCCATATTTTTGAATGGCTCAGGATTTTATTTTTTAATCTGCCTGAATTTGAAACCGGTTCATCTAAGAAAAATTTAACTTTCGGAACATTGAGTTCGTTCAGAGCAGTGCCGATAAGATCTAAAGCAGTTTCGGTTTTATCAATAAGCCTGTATGTGCCCCTTAAGCCGGCCAGATCCCTTAAAACACCATCTCTTCCCGATATAACAACACTGCCCGACAATGCGACCTCAAGGGTGATTATAATGTTAAATCCATCTATAAACATGCACCCATGTTCAGCACTTTCCGGAGGGAGCAACTTGGATTCCCTTTTTCTATACTGCATTTTTGATGCCGTTGCCCTTCTAAGTGCCAATCTTTGCCTTGATGACAGTAGATAATGGTTGCCAACAAAATCTATAACAGTATCTATTCTATAATTTCTGTCTAAAAGCCATTGAATTTCTTCCTGGGCAATTCTCAGGTTTGTAATAGCTTTTTCGGAAAAGAATCTCCTATCCTTGGGATCGAATCCTCTTCTTGTTTCGGAAGCCACAAAAATTCCTCCTTCTTAAACCTGTCTTCTGTTTTGAGGCGTGGGGAAGTACGGACGATAGTTTAGGGTGCCTCCCTAAAGGTAGACACTATGGTCTTCCAACGCCGGTGGATGTGCGGGGGACGGTTCTTTTTGCATACTGGCCTTTCTTGATGTAAGAAAAAGATGCTAGCGGCGGTTAGGATAGATATATGATATTAGAAGCAAAAAGAACCGTCCCCTATGCTTTTTGTTCTAATAGTTTTTCCGAAGAATAGTGGATGCCGATTGCCCCTAATGGCGCTGTAATAAGTATGGATAATACTGCAATGGCTAAAATAGTATCTCCGGATTCCACCCCCATTGATAGAGGTATTGTTCCTATAGCTGCTTGTACTGTCGCCTTTGGTATGTATGCAATAATGCAAAACAATTTTTCTTTCCAATTAAGGTCTGTAGCAAATAATGATATTATAACCCCCAGACTTCGTCCTGCTAAACCTGTTAATATTATTATAATACCTATTCCGCCTGCTTCAAGGGCTACATTTATATTAACTTGGGCCCCAACCAGTACAAACAACAAGATCTGCGCGAAAACCCACACATTACCGAATTTGGAGGATAGTTTTTTACCTACATCAGGTAGTTGTTCCATTATTACAAAGCCCATAGTCATTACCCCTAAAAGTGTTGCTATCTGCAAATTTATTTCCACTATATTCTCTAATTCATTTAATAATATAGACAGACCGAGTATCAGCAAAACCTTTTTTGTATTATGAATATTATACCTTTTAAACAGTTCTGTCAGCAAAAATCCAATAACTACACCTGCTGCAATGCCCAATATTATTGATATCGGTATGTTTAATAATTGCGCTGTCATGTTGACATCAGTACCGCTGTATAAACCTAAAAAAGCACCGAATATGGTGATAGCGAAAACATCGTCAATGGATGCCCCTGCTAATATCAGAGTGGGTATCCCTTTTTTGCTTCCAATGTTGTTT
>CAYOQX010000045.1:0-10770 GCA_964406195.1 uncultured Alkaliphilus sp.
TAATTAATAATCCGATAGATAATTTTATATCATAGTAAAGGCAGCCCCTTCAGGCTGCCTTTTTGTAACAGAAATCTGCCTTTTCTCAGCTGTATCAAAAGTTTTTCCACTTCTCAGCTGTATCAAAAGTCTTTCCATTGCTCTCTGATACATGTATGCCAACGATAGGTATTATCTTTCTCGTCAAACTTTTTATATATAAGCAACACTTCTTTGTGATCCAAAAATACGGTTTTTACTTTCTCCCCCAATATAACGCTCTCATCCTCGGAGAAAGAACCTCCTTCCAGATCCCGTACTTGGCTGATATTTGAGTTTTCCAAAATTTCTTTTACTGTTATGACATTGCCGGGCAAAGGAAATGTAATCCTCCCCCTGATTCGGCCGTCGCTGCCGGTAAGGCGGAGCCCCACCCCTGCAAGTGCACCGATTATCCCGCCTCCGGTACCTCCGTGTTCCGAAAGGTGAACCCCTAATTTGTCGGCGGTTTCATAGGCGATTTTTTTGGTTAAAACCTCTTTTTTTGCCCTCCTGCCGTAATCCATCAGCAGTTCCCTGTCTTTCAGCTTTTTCATCTCCGTTATGCAAAGCCCCGGGTCTGAACCTTCCGCACTTTCCCTCAGTAAAAAATCTATAGCCAAATCCTTCAGCGGTTCGTAGATGTTCTTATCATGTTCCACAAGAAAGCACATGGAACTGTTGTTTGAGGTATAAGGAATGTCGGGGTGGACATAAAGCTGATGTCTCGTTACAAATGAACACTTACCCATCCCTTTTTCCTCTATGCTCTCAATTATAGCCTGTGCCAATTTACCTGTACTTTTTTCAAACAGATTGTCCGTATCATCGATACATACAAATGTCCTCATAATAGAAACCTCCAAATCATTCTCTTATAACAAAACCCCGAATCATTTTCTCATAACGGAAATCTCCAAATCATTTCCTCAAAACAGAAACCCCCAAATCGTTTATTGGTTTTTGGGTACCCTCATTCCTTCCCCTTTTAATATTTCCTCCACCTGTTTATCATCCAGGGAAATATCAAAGAAATCTTTGTAATATTGCTTTGTTTCTTCTTCCAGATTTATATGCTCAAAGTATTGAGGATACAGAAGTTTGGAGGTCCACAGCACGGCCAGCGGTGTTTCCAACGATCCGGGATGCCCCCACCGCGAAACTCCGTTGGGTATCTGGTACACCCTTTTTTCCTTTACCGCCCTCAAGCCCGCCCACTGTTCATTGGTCAGCAGATAATTGGGAACCCCCGATTCATTAGCAATCATTATGTCCGGATCCCAAAGATAAATCTGTTCCAATGTGGCAAATGATTTATCACCGGATACTTCCAGTTCATCCTCTATAGATACATTTATACCCCCTGTAACCTTAATCCAGTCCGCAGGGAGGCTGTCTTTAATGTCCGTGCGGGTTGCTTCGTTAACGGCATGATACAGTGTAACCCTTTCATCTTCGGGTATGGATGATGAAATTTTTCTCGTGTCCTCTATAACTTTTTTATAGTAGTCTATATACCGATTTGCCTTTTCCTCGGCACCTATGGCTTTTCCTATTGCCCATATGCTCTCTATCTGTTCTTCCATTGAGAAAAATTCCACAACAATATATGGTATGTCCAGTTGATCTAATTTTGAAACTATGCTCTTATCCGATGCTGTGCCCTCTCTGAGAAACACAAGATCAGGTTCTGTCAAAAGCAATTCTTCCATGTTTACCGCCCCGGAACTGAAGGGAACGGGTAAGTCCCTGATATGGGGATATTTGTCGGTTAAGACCTTATCCCTCTGCAATCCTCCCACAACCGCAACTATATCATTCGCCCTTCCCAGCATCGAAACCACATGGCCCGTATAAGCATACCCGCAAGCTATTTTATTTACGGGTTTTGAAATTGTCACTTCTCTGCCCAGATAATCTACCACAGTCACCGGTGTAGAGGAATTATCCCCCGTGTCATCCGGTGTTCCCTTCGGCCCTTTGACAGTACAACCTTGAACTAATAATAAAATCAGAAAAATAGCAGCTACACTTAACAATCTTCTATTCCTTGCAAATTTTTGCAACTTAATATACCTCCAATCCCATTTGAAACACCCACAGCCGCCGACAAGATACACACCCCTATGGTCCCCCTAAGCATCCTTGATAACGGATAAAGGCACTATCTGTCTTATCAAAGTGGTTTGGTCCACTCTGTAGTCTAAAACCTTGGATTTGATACCGTATATCCTTTTTATGTTGTTTTCATTTAATATATCCCGGGGGTTTCCAATATCCTGAAATTTGTGATTATTCATAAGGGCCAGAGTTGTTGTAATATCGTTGGTTTCAAAATAATATGCATGGTTGGGAAAATGGGTGGCCATGACTACCGAAATATCATTTTCCTTCACCAAATCCGCCACGGTTTCCAGCACTATCAGCTCATTTTTGAAATCCAAATGTGCGGTAGGCTCGTCCATTATAATTACAGCGGGCTGTTGTGCAAGGGCCCTGGCTACCATCACCAACTGAGACTGCCCGCCGCTTATCCTTGTATAAGGTCTGTCGGCAAGGTGCAATATTCCCACTTTTTCCATGGCCTCCCTTGCAATTTCCGCATCCCTTTTATCGGGGGCGGAAAAAATGTTGGTTTTATATGCCCTGCCCATCAATACAATATCCTTAACCATGTACGGAAATGTTCTTTGATGCACCTGAGGAACATATGCGATTGTTTCGGCCAGTTGAGCGGGTTTTATATGTTCCAAATTTTTCTCTTCTATAAACACTTCTCCCCGTTTTAATTTCAATACACCCAGTATACAATCCAACAGAGTGGTTTTCCCGCAGCCGTTGGGCCCTATAACGCACAGCACTTCCCCGGGTTCCACGGAAAAATTTATATCGGAGAAAATTAATTTTTCACCGTAACTAAAAGAAGCATCCTTGACATGTATAAGATGATTTTCCATGTTACCAATTGCCCCCCTTAGTCTTTTTTAAGAGATATACAAAAAAGGGCCCTCCTATAAGGGATGTCAGTATCCCTATAGGAATTTCACCGCCGGTAAGTGTCCTGGCTATGTTGTCGATAATAATGAGAAAAGACGCTCCCAGAGCACTGCTGACAGGTATAAGTACCCTTCCGATATGGGGAATAACCAGGCCGATCCAACCTATTGTACCTCCCACGCACACCGCCCCCGCGGTAGCCAGTGTAGCAAATCCGATGGCCACCAATTTTTCCAGGTTTATATCAATACCCAGTGTATGGGCCTCCCGATCCCCCATTGAAAGCACATTAATCCTCCAGCGAATCAAGATTAAACCTACTATACCTAAAACCATTGGCGGAACACCTATAATGATGTCCCTTCGGCTTACGGAGGCCAGACTTCCCATCAACCAAAATGTAATTGCCGGCAATCTGTCATATGGATCCGCAACATACTTAATAAAGGAGATAAGGGCGGAAAACATTGAGGATACAACAACCCCGCCCAATATAAGCATAATTGTCGGGGTTGTTTCATAAATACGTCCTATGGTATAACTGAGAAACACCGCCAAACCGCCAAACAGCAGGGCGAAAAGGTATATATATAATGAATGACTGCCAAACAAAAGTATAGCCAGTGCCGCACCGAAACCCGCCCCTGCACTGACCCCCAGCATACCTGAATTTACAAGAGGATTATGAAATAATCCCTGAAATGCGGCACCGCTTATGGCCAACGAGGCTCCCGCCAATGCGGCCAATACGGCCCTGGGCATACGGATACCCCAAATAATTGCATAGTATGCATCATCTATCCCTTTATTATTCTCTAAAAACGGATAGGCAAGTACCTTCGGCATGTCCTCTACGGGAATAGGATACCTGCCTATAAACAGTGTTAAAATTACCAGTATAATCGGAAATATAAATATGCTTATATATAATATTCTTTTTCTCATCCCGGGTCCCCTATTTGCATCTGCAATGCCGCTACAGTCTTTTTCTGAAAACAATTACCAGTACCAGAACAACTCCCGATATTATTACCCACATATATTTCTTAAGTAGGCTACCGGTTTCTTTCTGTTCATTTGCAGCATCGTCGGTGCCGTCCAAGTCCATATCCTCCTCGCCGATATCCATCTCCCCTTCACTGTCGGTAATGCTGTCCGTATCTTCATCCCGTCCGTCGGAAGGGGCTCCCCCGGGTCTTCCATCAGGTGCGGTATCAACATCCCCCGATGCACCATTTCCTACAGGTTCATCACCTGAAGAAGGGCTTTGCTTGTCCCCGGACGAAACCGTAGTAAAGGAAATAGATACATCCTTGCCCAGATTATCACCATTTTTGGCCTTAAGATTCGGTGAAATATGTACGGTATAGGCGGTATTTTGGTCAAAGGGTTCCTTTGGCCTAAGTATGATTTCTCTTCTCTTATCCCGATCTATCTGGTCGTCTGCAAAAATCACCTCTATAGGTACTTCCTTGTTGTCCGCATCTTTGATACTGAAACATTTTGCATTGTTATCCTTGACTGAAAAATTAACCACATTTTTATTGAATAACAGTTTCACTTCCTCATCCGGCCTAACACCCTTGGCGGAATTTTCAGGGATAGATTCTACGAATTTAAATGCACCTCCTCCGCCGCTTCCGTCCCCGGATTCACCATATGAAACGGGGGTACTTATAAAAACAAGAAAGATTAAAACCCATAATGTAAATTTGTTTTTCATAATTTTCTCCTCTCATTTCCCATGTTTACTACCCCAACATTAAAAACAACACAAAATCATCAGTTTTTTTCTTTCCATCGGGACGAATTGGGAAAGAATAACGGTTCTCCGTAAGCATCCGTCCCAAAATCCCGGACAGTTGTCTGTGCTTTTTCCGATGTCATGAAATCTACAAATTCCATTGCCTCTTTATATTTTACCTGAGGCAATTTTTTAGGATTCACCGGAATTAGTGTTATGAAATTTAACAGTAACTTATGTCCTTCCACCAAAACAACAAGACTGACTTTTTTCTTCAATGTAAGATATGTAGCTCGGTCTACAAACATATAGGCCTGTCGTCGGTCTGCATATTTAAGGGTTATGGCACTTCCTTCGTTTCCACCCTCCCACGGGTCATACCAATCTCCCCGAGGTGCCGACCCTGTTTTCTCCCACAATTCTTTTTCCTTCACATGGGTTCCCGAGTTATCACCGCGACTGACAAAACGGCTCCCGGTTTCCCTGATTTTATCAAATGCCTGTACAGGTTCCGTCCCCCTGATACCTGCAGGATCATTTTCAGGCCCGACAATCACAAAATCATTATACATAAGGTCAATTCTCTCGGTGCCGAATCCATCCGCAACAAATTGTTCTTCCAACGCTTTTGCATGAACCATAACTATGTCATAATCCCCTGTCTTTGACATTTCAATTACCTTGCCGGTGCCGGCCGCAACATACTGAACACGTACCCCGGCCAAATCATAATATTGGTCCGCCAGTTCCTTCACAATGCCCGAATCAACGGGTCCGAAGGTACATGCCATGCTGATATTTACTGAACAACCGGTTTTTCCTGTCCCCATATACTACCTCCTCAACAAAAATGAATTGTATTATCAAACAAATATATCTGCATATTTCTCTGATATAACAAAAATGGATTGCATTATCATATGATGTCTTCGCATATTTCCCCGATATACTGATGATATGTTTTTCTGAAATCGAGAAATAACTGATTGTCATTTTCCACCGCTGCCTTATATGCAGCCCAGGAGTACCACATCATCGCCGCCACTGCACATAAACCCAGCAAATTAAATTGTTCTTCTTCGGTAGATTTCCTGCCCAAGTAGTACTCCAACATCAATAAAATGTCATCTTTTCTGTATTCCGCATCTACACAAAATGCAGCAATATCCTCAAATGGTGTTCCCATAGCCGGAAATTCCAGGTCTATCAGTATAGGGTGCGGATATTCTTTTGTTATGAGGAAATTATTAATAGATGCATCACCGTGAGTAAAACACAGCTTTGCACCGGTAGAAATCATGCGCTGTTTGAACAATCGCATGTTTGTCAGGTAGTCATTAAAACCCTCCAAATAATATTTTTCCCCGCCTACCTTATAAACGTATGTTCTATACCTTTCCATCCTGTCAAATAATGTATCAACAAACGGAAATTCGATTTTCTGTTCATGTAATTTTCGTAATATATTCATACTTGCAATAAGCTCGTCCCTGTCGGTTGAGGAAGGGATTCTGCTTCCTTCATAATATTTGCTTATTTTTATGCCTGTATTCTCGCATAAAAATATAACCTCATCTGTAATCCGCAGAGGTGCAAGAAGTTTATACGCCAATGCCTCTCTGCTCCTGCTGCAAAACCGCTCTGTGCCCGGGCCGGGTATGCGATATAGATAGGACTGGCCGTTTGCTACAATTACAAAATTACTGTTATTGGCACTGCGACCCGGATTGACGTATGTTTTTTCTATTTTATTATCGGAAATATCCAGTGCGGTACAAAAAGTATTAATATGTTTTTTATCTAATAAATTATATTGACCCTCCTCCATTGTTTTTCCCTCTTTCCTTAAATTTATGTATTGTTAAAATAAACGACTCCGACTATCCCTCCTGTCCGGTACACAAGTTTAAATATTTGCCGATTTCATTAGGTCCTCTTTTAAACACAGTTAATCACATGCATTACTTTTCTAACCATATATTGTCGTATATTGTCATGTTAATTGTACCAAATTTGATATGGAAAAACAAACCTCATTGCCGGACTGCCGTCATGTCCTCCTTTTGTTATAAAAAAACACGAAGGATATATTACACACTTACCCTCCGTGTCCTATTATATTTATTTTATCAGCCGCTTTTTTATTAAATGTTCGACTGTATATCAGTGCTGCAATCGGATTATTTGGCCAACCATCGTTCTCCCTTTTCCGTAATCATGATAGTCTTTATAGGTACTTTGTCGCATGATCTTGCATAAGGACAACTGTCGCATCCAATATCACATTTGATTCCCCTTGCGTCCTCTTTGATATAACCCATACGAATCAGCTGTTCAAAACCTTCCTCAACCAATTCTTCCGATATCTCCAACTTTTCGGAGATATTGGCTCTGGATATATAATCCGAATCTTTGATTTCAACCAACAATTCCTTTAGCACAAAATCATCCCCTCATAAACGAAATCCTAACTGAATCCCAGTAGACTTCCTATCTGGAACACCAAAACAGCTGCCATCCATCCGATAGCAAATGTATAAAGTGCCGCAAATACCGCCCATCTTACAGAATTAGTTTCTTTTTTAATAGTAGCTATGGTTGCCGCACAAGGAGTGTATAACAATGTCATAACCATAAAGGATACGGATGTAAGGGGTGTAAAAGCATTTTGTATCGCGGATATCAGCTCTTTCCCTTCCCCGACCCCTGCATAGACCATACCCAAGGTAGTTACAACCGCCTCCTTTGCCGCTATTCCGGAAAACAATCCTACCGCAGCCTGCCATGTACCGAAACCTGCAGGTTTAAATATCGGTGCAATAAATAGTCCTATTCTGCCTAATATACTTTCAGCCCCGTAAGGTTCCACACCTGCGGGCAGTACCGCCATAATCCACAGAACAACAATCACGGCAAATATAACGGTTCCCGCTCTCTTAAGGAATCCGTATACATTATCCCACATATTTCTCAGCACATTTCTCAGTACAGGTTTCCTATAAGGCGGCAATTCCATTATAAAGTCGGTTGTTTCTCCTTTAAACAAGGTCTTGCTGAATACCTTCCCCATAATTAATGCAACCAGAATTCCTATGAAATATATGAGGAATAATACCAAACCGCCGTTATTCGGGAAGAAAGCCGCAATAAATACAAGGTAAATTAAAAGTTTCGCACCGCAGGACATAAACGGATTGATCAAAATAGCAATCATTCTGTCCTTTTTGCTTTCCAATGTTCTCGTGGCCATTATACCCGGAACATTGCAACCGAAACCTACTATCATGGATATAAATGTTTTACCTTGGAGGCCCAGTCTCCTCATTATATTATCCATTATATAGGCGGCCCTGGCCATGTAACCGCTATCTTCCAGTATACCTATAAGCATATATAAAACAACTATCAAAGGTATAAATTCCATTATCGCCCCGATACCGCCGATAAGTCCTTCGGTGGTAAATGATATTATCCATTGGGGAGAATTTATACCGACAAGGAATACCTCTATGGCATTACCCAGTATATCCACCGCGGTTACCATATATTCTCCCAGTAAATCTTCTCCGATAGCAAATGTCAGCTGAAATAATACAAACATAATTAATATAAAAATGGGCAGTCCGAAATATTTATGAATCAGTATTTTGTCCATTTTATCGGTTACTGTTGTTACCGCCTCTTTAGGTCTGATAACCGATGTTTTGGTTACATCTCTTACAAATTCATATCTTCTGTTCACAATTTCCAACTCATAATCTTCGCTTTTTTTCTCTATCTCGGAGAGGATGTCTTTAAGCTCATCATCCGAACCCAGAGTTTCATCCCTGCCGATCAAATCATGCATATATTGGTCGCCTTCAACCAGTTTTATGGCCACCCATCTCGGAGGATATTCAGATATCTTACCGGATAGAATTTTTCTCAAAGTCTCTATCTCTTTATCTATTTCATCGCCATAAAATATATTGGGTTTTAATTCTATATCCTTGTCTATCAATTCAACAATTGCATCGACCAGCTCGTCAATACCCTTTCTTTTGGATGCAACCGTTGTAACCACGGGAACACCAAGTTTCTTTGAAAGAGCATTAATGCCGAACTGTATATTCCTTTCCCTAGCTTCGTCAAACATATTTAATACTACGATAACCTTGACCCCCATCTCCAACAGCTGGGTTGTCAGGTACAGGTTTCTTTCTATATTTGTAGCATCTATAACATTTATAACCACATCCGGATTTCCCGTAAGGATAAAATCCCTTGCCACCATCTCATCCTCGGAAAAAGCACCTAAACTATAGGTGCCCGGAAGGTCCACTACATTATATATATTTCCATCAAATTTAAATTTACCTTCTTTCTTTTCTACGGTAACCCCCGGCCAATTTCCAACATGCTGGTTGGAACCCGTAAGTGCATTAAACAGCGTAGTTTTCCCGCTGTTCGGATTACCTGCAAGTGCAATAGTAGCCAATTGTCAGCCCCCCTATGAAGTAATTATTATCAGTCAAAAATCAAACCCGAAATTCAAATCAGTTTGATTGATTTACGATTATTTTTTGTGCCAAACAGCGGCCAACAGCAACATTATTTCCAAACAAAGAAACTATGACCGGGCCCATGTCATTTTTTACCACTTCAAAAGTGGCCCCCACATTAAGACCCATCTCATACAACCTCTTGGCCGCACATCTTCCTGCATGTATTTTTTCGATTTTTCCTGTTTTTCCGGTATCTAATTGTGCCAATGATGTATTCAATGTATTAAATCCCCCTTCACAATCTGTCCAATATATATCAATATAGAACTATTTTATAGAATGATTTTAATTTTATAATTTTATTACCGAGGTTGTTACTGATAATCATTATCACCATTATAATGTGTTTGAATAAAAAAGTCAAGAACAATAACCCCGGCATTTTTTGTCCCATAATTCCTTTACATTATATGTTATTAAATCAGACATTCAGGATTATAATAGATGACAACGCATTTGTGATGGCTGTGATATAATAATTAATTAAATGGAGGTAAAATTTATGTCAAAAATTTATAAAAGTCTGATAGAGCTCATTGGTAAGACACCGCTTCTTGAACTTTCAAATTATAACAGAAAACATAATCTCGAAGCAAAAATAATTGGCAAATTGGAATATTTCAACCCGGCCGGTAGCATTAAGGACAGGGTTGCATATGCGATGATAGCCGATGCCGAAAATAAAGGGTTATTAGAACCCGGTTCCGTTATCATCGAACCCACAAGCGGAAATACGGGAATAGGACTTGCAGCCGTTGCAACCGCAAAAGGGTACAGAGTCATTCTCACAATGCCCGAAACCATGAGTGCGGAAAGACGCAATCTTTTAAAGGCCTATGGTGCGGAGATTGTACTGACCGACGGGGATAGGGGTATGGAAGGTGCTATAGAAAAGGCTGACGAACTTTCAAATACAATGGAAAATTCTTTTATCCCAAATCAGTTTTCCAACCCTGTAAATCCGGAAATTCACAGAAAAACCACAGGACCGGAAATTTGGAATGATACCGGCGGAAAGATTGACATACTCGTTTCCGCAATAGGCACGGGGGGAACAATAACCGGAATCGGTGAATATTTAAAATCAAAAAACCCGGATATTCAAATTATAGCGGTTGAGCCTGAGGACTCGGCGGTTTTATCCGGCGGCAAGGCGGGTCAGCATGAAATCCAGGGTATAGGTGCAGGTTTTATTCCAGACATTCTCAATACGGAAATTTACGATGAGATAATTGTAGTCGGTAATGGTGATGCATTCAAGGCGGGAAAAGAAATTGCAGGAACCGACGGCCTTCTACTGGGGATATCTTCCGGGGCCTCAATATATGCTTCGACTGTACTTGCAAAACGCCCTGAAAACAAGGGTAAAAATATTATTGCAATCCTTCCCGATACGGGGGAACGCTACTTGTCCACCCCTCTGTTCGAAAACTGACACAGCTGTCCGAGGACCGCTCAATTGTTCGT
>CAYOQX010000046.1:0-10433 GCA_964406195.1 uncultured Alkaliphilus sp.
GCAAAACAGATGGAGTAAACTGCACATTTATGAAAATATAAAAATGACGGGCGATTCGGATTGTTCTACGACAGTATTATTTTTTCAATATGTAGGGCGATTTCCGGCCGCTCGTCATATTTATTTCCCTCGGTCCTTTCCAGAGGGCGATTTTTTTGTTATAATACGTTTTAGGCCGTAAATAGGAGGGAAAGCTATGGAAAGGGATACCTTTTTAAAGGGTGCATTTATTTTAGGTATATCCGGAATATTAGTTAAAATAATAGGGGCATTTTTTAGGATACCCCTTGCAAATATCATAGGTTCGGAAGGGGTGGGATATTATCAGGTAGCCTATCCTGTTTATACATTTTTATTATCATTTTCGGCAGCCGGATTTCCCACAGCCATTTCAAAACTGGTTTCTGAAAAAAGAGCCAGGGGGAATATAAGAGGTGGTCACAGGGTTTTCCAGGTTGCCTTCGGTATTTTGGTTGCTGTGGGAATAGCGAGTTTTTTATTTCTCAGCCTGATTGCAGGGCCACTGGTCAATGACTTCGTCCAAAGCCCAAATTCATATTTTGCCGTGCTTGCACTGGCTCCCGCCTTGCTATTTATACCCGTAATGGCGGCATATAGAGGATATTTTCAGGGTTTACAAGATATGGCACCTACTGCTATCTCACAAGTAGTGGAACAGATAGCAAGGGTTGTAATCGGTTTGGGACTGGCGATTTTTTTGTTGGGGTACGGAACTAAATATGCGGCGGCCGGGGCTTCCTTCGGTGCCACCGTCGGCGGCATTGCCGGGCTTATAGTTATGCTCATCATATATGCCAATCGCAGGAACAAAATTTTTGCGGAATTCCAACCGCTAGAACAATATAAAGAAGAATCTGCAGGCAGGATAACTAAGGACCTGTTGAAGATTGCAGTACCCATAACCACCGGGGCGGCTGTATTACCTTTGATTAATATGATAGACTCTATGATAGTATTAAGAAGACTGCAGGGGGCTGTGGGCCTGAGCTACGAGGAAGCAAACAGTCTTTTCGGACAGTTGACAGGCATGGCAAATACATTGATACAGCTTCCGCCGGTATTAACTACGGCACTGGCCATGAGTATTGTACCTGTTATTGCGGCTTCCAAAATCAAAAATGATACGGTGGCAATAGAAAGAGATGTAAAATCGGCATTTCGCGTTACTTTTCTGGTAGGGTTACCGTCCTTTGTAGGACTGGCCATACTTTCGACACCGATTATGACTATGCTCTTTCCCAAAGAACCCGGTTCGGCCGGCAGGATATTGCTGTATTTATCTTTTGCGACATTGGCCTTATCATTGGTACAGACATTGACCGGTATATTGCAGGGTATTGGAAAACAGGAAATTCCCGTATTTAATCTCATAATCGGGGCCGTTGCAAAGTTTATTGTTACATATATATTAACAGGTATTCCCTTTTTCAACATAAGGGGAGCCGCTGTCGGAACAGTGGTGGCCTATGTGGTTGCAGCCACTTTGGATTTTATTGCGGTCAGGAAACATACAAATGTAAGATTTGAGTTTGTTCAATTTATATTGAAGCCCGTAATTTCCGTAAGTGTCATGGGAGGTGCCGTATATCTGGCATATAGACTTATACTGCCTATAACGGGTAACACCATATCCACGATTACCGCCATTATTGTAGGCGGGGTCGTCTACGGACTGATGTTATTTATCACCGGGACAATCAAGGAAGAAGACTTTTTAATCCTGCCGAGGGGTGACGAGTTGGCGGCTATTTTCCGCAAACTCAATCTGTTGAGATAAAATTTTAGACGGACCGAACGATACCCTAAATAGCATTTTGCAATATAAGTCGGGTTGGTATTATAAACTGGGAGGAAGGTTGCAATGAATAAGGTTACATTAGTCGGATTAGGCCCGGGTGATATGAAGCATCTAACCTTGGCCGTATATGAAGAACTGAAAAGACACGATAATGTATATTTGCGTACGGAAAAACATCCTGTGGTTTCCCATCTCAGAGAAAAAGGGATAAATTTCAAAACCTTTGATCATATTTATGATGATTGTAAATATGACAGATTTGAGGAGGTTTATGAACATATAGCCGAAAGTATTTTAAAAGAGGCAAAAAAGGGCAGTGTGCTGTATGCCGTACCCGGACATCCTCTTGTGGCTGAAAACACTGTAAGGCTGATTTTGGACGGATGTGAGCGGGAAGGTATTGAAAGTGAGGTATATCCTGCAATGAGTTTTATCGATGCCGTATTTATGGCATTGGGGGTAGACCCGGTGAAAGGATTTAAGCTGTTGGACGGACTTCAGTTGGACAAACAAAAACCGGATCCCGACACAAACAATTTGGTTATGCAGGTATATGACCGATTTACCGCCTCCGAAGTAAAATTACAGCTGATGCGTTATTATGATGATGAACAAAACATATATGTTGTAAATGCAGGAGGGGTACCCGATATCCAGAAGGTTATAAAAATCCCGCTTTTCGAATTGGACAGGCTGGACAGTATAGATCATCTTACAACTATTTTCATACCAAAGGTTGAAAACAACGAGAAAAAATATTACAATATGAATAATTTGGTGGAAATAATGGAAAGATTAAGAGGTAAAGAAGGCTGTCCCTGGGATGTTAAGCAGACACACAAAAGTTTAAAACCTTACTTAACGGAGGAAAGCAACGAAGTAATAGAAGCTATAGATATGGAAGATGACAGCGCGTTGGAAGAAGAACTGGGGGACCTTTTATTACAAATTATCTTCCACAGCCAAATAGCAAAAGAAAGAGGTGCCTTCCGGTTGGAGGACGTAGTCCATGGACTGTGCCATAAACTGATTTTTAGACATCCCCATATTTTCGGTGATAAAACGGCAAAAACAGAGGCGGATGTGGCAAAAATTTGGGCGGAACAAAAATTAAAGGAAAAAAAGCTGAAAGGTTGATATCATCGATTTATCGGGCAAATTCATGGCAGGTTACAAATAAATAGGGAAAGTGTAGCAAAAAAGAAGGATTTTCAGTATTGGAATAGAATAAAAATATACGATAGCATTAAAAATTAAGGAGGAAATACCAATGAATAAAGCTGAATTAATTACTAAGATGGCAGAGAAAAGCCAGTTGACAAAAAAGGATACGGAACTAGCATTAAATTCATTTATTGAAACTGTAGAAGATACATTAGCTTCCGGGGAAAAGGTGCAATTGGTAGGCTTTGGAACTTTTGAGGTTAGGGACAGAAAACCGAGACAAGGCAGAAACCCGAGAAACCCGGAACAAGTTATTCAAATTCCGGCTTCTAAAGCGCCCGTATTCAAGGCGGGAAAAACACTTAAGGAAAAGGTGAATAAATAATAGTTTTAAGCAAACATATTACTGTATAAAAATTTAAACTTTTGTGTTATTGAATATATCATTTATTTTTTCTATATAGGTTCGGTACCATTTTAGATTTTAGGGACCTGAATTATATCATATATACGATATACTAAACAGAAGGATGTATATTAAGCAATTCCTTGGCAAAATGTTGCTATTAATGGGGTTGCTTTTTTATTGAAAATTTAGAAACGGGAAGGGGAGAATATATGCGACTGGATAAATATTTGAAAAATTCGAGAATTATCAAAAGGAGAACCATAGCAAAAAAAGCCTGTGACGGCGGCAGGGTTTCCGTCAACGGCAAGGTTGCCAAGGCGGGCACCACCCTTGAAATCGGTGATATTATAGAAGTTCAATTCGGCGACAGGGTTCTTAAAGTGGAAGTTACCGAATTGGCTGAACATTCAACCAGAGATTCGGCGGAGGAAATGTTTGATATTATAAAATAAAATTAAACATGCATATAAATATTCTCACATTAACATAATAATAGGGAAGTATTATTTCATAACAGACAGTATCCGGGATGTTTGCAAAAAGGCTCGGATTAGTTGAAATGTTGTGTCATCAAGGAGGAATTTATATGCGGTCGCTTAGGAAAATAAATATAATTTTAATAATTATTTTATTTATAACATCGTTAACGGCATGTCGGACAGCCGAACGTCCACGGGAAAAAGAACCTCCCAAAAAGGTTGAAAAGGAAATAAAGAAACCCCCAATCCCGAAGTCCGTAAGTAAGGGTGAAGGAAAAGAGCCCTCCCTCAAGGTCTATCTTACGGAAAGCGAAAGGGTGGACGAAATGAAATTTGAGGACTATGTGGTCGGAGTATTGGCCGGGGAGATGAGCAATGATTTTCCTATGGAATCTCTGGCGGCCCAGGCGATATTGGCTCGAACCTTTGTTATGGATTTTATTACGGATAAGGGAGAATCCAAATACAAGGGGGCACATGTTTCTACAGACATAGAAGAGGCCCAGGCTTGGAATGCGGAAGAGGTTAACGACAGGATTATAGAAGCCGTTGCCAAGACCAGAGGCCAAGTACTGCTGCATGATGGGAAATATGTTAAGGCATGGTTCCATTCTCATGACGGAGGACAGACTGCCACGGCCAAGGAGGGTCTGGGCTATGAAAAGGCTGAACCTCCATATATTCAGGTGGTAGAATCTCCTGACTGTTCGGAAGCTCCGCCGGAGGACGTGAATTGGACAGCTACCTTCGATAAAGAGGAAATAAAAGAGGCCGCACGGGAGGTCGGGCAAGACCCTACTCATTGCGACTCTGTCAGCGTAGCGGATAAAGGACCTTCCGGCAGGGCGACAAAACTGAAAATAGGGGACAAGACAGTTGAAGCCCCCGCTTTTAGAATAGCACTGGACAGTACCAAGATGAAATCCACAATGTTGGAATCCATAGATGTGGATGGCGATAAGGTAACTATGAAAGGTAAAGGGTATGGTCACGGGGTTGGAATGAGCCAATGGGGTGCCAATCAAATGGCTAAGGAGGGCAAAAAAGCGGAGGAAATCATCAAACATTACTTTAAAGACGTGGAGATAGCTAAATTATGGGAGTAAAGGTTCTAATTCATCCTTCCTATTCATAAACTATAAATAACCCAATATGATGAAAAAAACAGTTATGGGTTTTATGCTGCTAGGGAAGGGTGAATGCCTTGGAAGAGAGAAAGGTAAATGGATATCGCGGTCACAGCATAATATTGGAAAATAGAGAAATACTCAATGTGTCGGGTGTGGAACATGTCAGCAGCTTCAATGATGAAACAGTAATACTGGAAACCGTGGCCGGAGTATTGACAATCAAAGGCGGAGGACTTGATGTAAACAAACTCAATATAGAGGATGGCAATATATCAATCAGCGGAACTGTATATTCCCTTAACTATAGTAATAAACAAGGTGCAGGAGGCGGAAAATCCGGATTGCTGGGGAGGATGTTCAAATAGTAATAGTGGGAACACTTTTTATAAAAAAACCATAATTTGAATATGGTTTTTTTGCTTGTAATGCGGTTACCGGATGTTCAGATACGAAATATTCAATATATTTGTCACCTGACAAGTTGCATCTACATAATATATAGATAAAGTATAAAATAACCTTGTTTGAGGTGATTAGTTTGAATATATATTCGGTATCCCAGGAGACCTACATACTGCTTATTACCGTCTGCGGGGGAATGTTGATAGGTTTCATGTATGATCTATACTGTATAATCAGAAAACTATTCAATCCCAGAAAAATAGCGACTATGATGCAGGATTTGGTGTTTTGGGTTTTTATTTTCATAGTGGCCTTTTATGTACTCGTATTCAGTAATGAGGGGGAAATACGTTACTATAATTTTTTAGGATTTATAATAGGAGCAAGTTTTTATCGATTTTCATTAAGCGGACCTGCGACAGAGGGCATGATATTCATGCTCAGAGCTATAAGAAGATTTGTTTTAGATATGTATAGACTAATAAAATATCCTTTTAATGTTGCACTATGTCTGGTTTCGGGACCTTATAATTATTGCAAAAAACGAGTAAAACCTTTATACTATAGAGTAAGGAGAATAAGTAATCTGCCCAAAGATGTTATCAAAGATACCGGAAGGGCAATCAAAACTTATTTTAAGAAAAAATAGTAGAGGTGTGTTTGCATGGGCAAATCCCGAAGAAGAAATTATAGTAAATTAATAATCAAGATAATATTTATTTTGTCTGTGTTTTATGTTTCTTCTACTTTTTATGACCAACATAAAGAGATGAAACATTTGGAATCCCGCAAACAAATACTGTTGGAAGACATAGGTAGTATGGAAAAAGATATACAGTCATTGAAGGAACAAATTGAAAACAGTGATACGGACGAACACATAGAAAAGATTGCGCGGGAACATCTGAAAATGGTAAAAAAGGATGAATTAATTTTTATTGATTTGGGAGAAGGTCGTGATTAAAAAACTTGTACTTTATAACCACCTTGTGATATAATAGCACTTAAATATACACAAATTATCATTTTTTGTATTTTGAAGGAGGATTCTAAATTTATGCCGGTACAGGTAGGAGCGATAGTGGAGGGTACAGTTTCGGGAATTACAAACTTTGGTGCTTTTATTGATTTAGAAAAAGGAAAAACGGGACTTGTTCATATCTCTGAGGTAGCGGATGAGTACGTAAGGAATATTCATGATTATTTAAAAAACAGGCAGAAAGTAAAAGTAAAGGTACTATCTATTAAACCCGATGGCAAAATAAGCCTATCTATCAAGCAAGTAGATTCGCCGGAGAAAAAAAGTACAAAACCAGCTGAAGTGGTTTGGACCGATCCGGCAAGAAGACAGTCCAATATGTCTTTTGAGGACCAATTGAATCAATTCTTAAAAGACAGTGAGGAAAAAATAGCCCTAATCAAATCGAAGGGCGACAACAGGCGAGGCGGTGGCCATGGTAATAGAAGATAACATATAGGTCAGTCAGGCTAGGGGAAACCCTAGCTTTATTAATTTGGGGGAAAACGAAAGGCTGAAAACCCGGGGATAGAATGAAAAGCTGAAAATTCGGAAGCAAATTGGAAGGCTGAAGATCCGAAAACGGAATGAATGTCCGAAACGAGAAATGAGAGGTACATAAAATGAAAAAATACGCAGCAATAGATTTAGGTACAAATTCTATGAGATTGTTATTGGCAACAGTCAAAAAGGGCAAGATAATAGAACAAAAAAAATACATAAACACAACACGAATAGGACATGCTGTAGATAAAAACAGAGTAATAAGTAAGGAAGGCATAATGAGAAACATAAAGGCCTTCTATAATTTTACGCAAAAAGCAAAGGAATACGGAGCGGATGAAATATCGGCAATAGCAACCAGTGCAGTCAGGGATGCAAAAAACAAAGAGGAATTTTTGCAGGCGGCCTATCAAAAAACAGGAATCAACATAGAAACAATAAGCGGAGAAAAAGAAGCCGAATTAGGATATAGGGGCGTCATAATGGGTATTGAACAATGCTCCCATACTATTGTAGTGGTAGATATAGGCGGCGGAAGTACCGAACTGATGTTCGGACAGAGAAACGCTCTTGAGAAAACCCTGAGCTTGGATATAGGGGCGGTACGCATGACGGAAAGATTTTTGACTGCAGACCCTGTTGACAGAGAAGAATACGGAAATATGGAAAAGGCAATATATAAAATAATAGAGAAGACCCCGCGGGAACTGCGGATGATAAAATCCAAATCCGGAGTACTAACAACTGTCGGTATAGGTGGAACAATAACAACATTAGCTGCCCTGCATCAGGAATTAGATCCCTACGACCCGAAACAAACACATAATTACCGGCTGACATCGGGAGATATAAACAACCTAAAAGAAAAACTGCTGCCTTTGACGGTAGACAAAATAAAACAGCTGAGTGGTGTTCATCCCAAAAGGGCGGATATAATTATAGCGGGAATTACAATATTATCCGTGCTGATGGATAATTTGAACTTAGAAATGATTATAGTCAGTGAGCATGATAATTTAGAAGGACTTTTGTATAACAAACTATAACACCCATCGCCAAATAAACAGGGGAATAAAACCCGAAACCCTACATGTAGTATATGAAGTATGTCCTACACACTACATATTTGAATTAATTTGTCAAAATCATTACTACAAATGTCTAAAACTTTTTATGATCTGTCCACCAATATTGACAAAATCCTTGAGTTAAATCTGGTACACTTCTTTTAAGCAATCGTTCACAGTCTTACAACACAAATTTATCTACCCACCTTACTTATGCAAATTGGGTGGGGTCATTAGGACAATTGTCAGGAAAGAGGTGTTAACATGGACAAGTCGACATTAATGCCGTATCAGAGGAATTATGTGAAGTTAGAAAGTGTACAGCCGACCTGTGAAAAGAAGACATCTCCGCTGCAGGAAATTAATAAAAAAATGATTTTACTGCACTTGATAGCCTTTCTACTGGGCAGGGCATCAATACTGCGGGGACTTACACCGTTCGGGATAGCCTTCTTTACGGCTCTCAGCCAAAAAGATAGGAAATTCGGGGTTTTGGGTATAACTATATTTCTGGGTATAGCCACCGAGCAGGGGCTTTCCAGCAGTATACCCTATGGATTTGCAATAGCAATAATATATTGCTTATTCCAATATGTATTGGATCTGAGAAATACAAGTATTGCAAAGGCTTCACTGACGGGTGCCCTTGTCTACTTATTCACTACGGCATTGTTTTTATCATTTGGAGGTTTCTATTTATATGACTGGATAATAGTCGGATTTGAAAGCGCCATAATATTTATTGTAGCGTATATTTCACACTATGTAATTCCGGTAATATTGCAAAACACGAACAGAAAGATACTTTCAACGGAGGAAATAATATGTATAGCTATAATCACAGCACTGGCCATATCGGGAATCAACGATATATATATCCTGGGGCTCTCCGTTAGAAATATCTTAGGGACATTAGTAATAATTTTATTTGCATACAACGGAGGAATAGGTATCGGTGCCTCGGTGGGCATCACATTAGGGTTGATAACAAGCATGTCTTCAGGTAATACACCGGTAATAATAGGTATATTAGGTTTTTCAGGATTGTTGGCAGGTATATTTAGAAATATTGGCAGAGTGGGAAGTGCTGTCGGGTTTCTTGTGGGAAATGCAATATTAACATTCTATATAAACGGATACTATGAGGTATTTGTTCAGTTCAAAGAATGTATGGTTGCATTTGCGTTATTTCTGGTGTTGCCTGAAACTTTGATTACTCATATGGAGAATCTTTGCAACATCCGAACAACTATTTTAAACTCTAACAAAATCCACGGCGACAGAGCGAGGCAGATCACATGCCAAAAACTGAGGGAATATTCCGCCACTTTCGGGGGACTCTCGGCCACATTTGAAAAAACATCGGAAAATCATGAATTTTACGGTAAAGAAGACCTATCGAAGCTAATTGAAAAAGTAGCAAACAAAGCCTGTTACAGCTGCGGAATGAAAAGAAGCTGTTGGGATCAAAATTTCAGCGTTACTTATCAGGGTATATTCGATATGTTTATACATATAGAGGAAAAGGGAATTTTGAGACACGATGATATTCCCAAGGCGATAGAAAGAAGGTGCATAAGGCCTAATGCGGTAATGGAAAACATAGCCCGCTATTACGAACTTAATCATCTGAATTCAATATGGAAACAGAGATTGATAGAAGATAGGGGGCTGGTGGGCGGCCAACTGGAAGGTGTGGCTAAAATCCTGGAGGAATTGGCCATAAGTATAGATGAAAGGCTGGAATTCGATGCGGATCTGGAAGATGCCATATATGTCGCCTTGGATAAGGCGGGACTATCGGTTAAAAACATAATGGTATCCAACGATGCGAAAGGAAATTTGGAAATAGTTATTGATAAAAAGATTCATTTCGGTAAAGACACATGCAATGAAAAACTTACCCATGTGATATCTGAAGCAGTAGGAACTAAACTGATTTCAAAAACCCATAATCGCGAAACAATCGGAGATAGGGGCTATAACCTCATCCTGGTTGAAGCGGAAAAATATGCGGCTCTGACAGAAGCGGCGGTAATAACCGAAGCGGGAAGTGAACTATCGGGTGATAGTTACACATTCATGAATTTAAAAAACGGGCAGTATATGACAGCGCTGAGCGACGGAATGGGAACGGGAAACAGGGCGCATATGCAGTCCAGCACGGCTATAGAAATGTTGGAAGAAATGTTGGAAGCGGGATTTCGGAAAGATATAGCAATCAAAACTATAAACTCAATATTAATGTTGAAATCCTCCGATGAGATATTTGCAAGTCTGGATATAACAT
Organism: uncultured Alkaliphilus sp.; assembly: GCA_964406195.1. Lineage (GTDB taxonomy): Bacteria > Bacillota > Clostridia > Peptostreptococcales > Natronincolaceae > JAAZJW01. Next base: position 10,283 of record CAYOQX010000046.1, read on the forward strand.
TAATTGATTTACATAAAGGAACAGCGGACTTTATTAAAATAGGAAGCGTTCCGAGTTTTATAAAATGTCGTAACGGAAAAGTGGAGGAGATTACAGCCTCTACCCTGCCTATAGGAATATTAACAGACATACAAATAGAAGAAAATGTTCG
>CAYOQX010000047.1:0-7804 GCA_964406195.1 uncultured Alkaliphilus sp.
TCATAGTCCTTTCCATTATAGCATATTTTTAGATATTCTACCACCCCCATTATTTTTTTACAATACTAATTGTAAATATTTATAATTTATATTATAGAGCATCATAATATATAAAACGATGCCCAATATACCCATCGTTGGTAGATTTCTGTCGGTAGATTATTATAAAAATCCTATGTTTGTATTTGCTACAATGATTTTGTGTTTTATTATTTTCTTTTTATATGAAAATGCATTATAAATTCAGCAATTTGTCTATACGCTCCTTGTCAAACCCAATTATTAATTCCTCTCCTATCTTTACTACGGGTACAGCCGTAATACCTTTTTGTGTTAACTCTGATCTGGCTGCTTCATCCGTATCAACTTTTTTTTCCGTATATTGAACACCCTTAGATGTAAGATAGTCTTTTACAGTATGACAGTGTGAACATATTTGGGTTGAGAAAACCGTAACTTCTTTTGACATATAGATTCCTCCGATATACTTATTTGCTGTCCTCCCTGATATGTAATATAGGTTTTATTTTTATTTCCTTAAAAACAAAGAACATAAAGATCATATAGGAAGTTAATTCCTTAGAATAACAATATGATCATGTTCATCCTATCAATTATGATTTTAACACATTATTGTCAAATATCCAAATATTTATTTTTGTTATTGAAATTAATGGATAATTATGCATTAACCTGTATAAGTTTCAGGTGATAGTCCTGAATAGAGTATCCCCGAAATACTCTTTTATTTCGTTTTTAATATCGCTTTTACTGTATATAGGACAATTATATTCTTTCACGTTGTAGTACTGTATAAGTTCCGCGATATCCCCTATATTATATTTATTTATCTCCTCCACATTCTCAAAAAATTTCTTTTTCTTGTCCAGATGTTCTATAAATTCCCTTATATCTTTATAATATATCAATATCCCCATCTCCCTTTTTATATAAGTCTTTTTAACCTGCCGCAATATGATTAGTTTTCCTAAGTTTTTATGTATTATGTGTTTTGGCATCCCAAATTCTGTTTCTTATATTTTTTGCTAAAATAACAACAACCAACATAAATATTGATGAGAGTACAATTGTTCCGCCGGGGGCCAGGTCTATGTAAAAGGATATGGGTAATCCAATCAACACCGACAGTATTGCAAATAAGATTGAATATAAGAATGTTTGCTTAAAACTCCCGCCTATCTGCAGGCCGATTGCTACAGGTATTATCATCAAGGATGATACCAATAATGCCCCTACTATCCTCATGGCAATAGCTATAGCCATTGCCGCCAAAACAGTGAAATAAAGATTGATCCCCCTTACGGGGACACCGGCTATACCGGCCGCCTCCTCATCAAAGGCTATGTAAAACAGCGGTCTGTAAAGAAACAAAATCGAAACAAGAATAAAAAAACCTAAAATAAAAATTACCCGAACATCCTGATCGGATACCAATCCTATACTGCCGAATAAATAGCTGAAAATGGCGGAATTTGAATTTCCCAAGCTGATGAAAATAGAGGCCAATCCCGTCCCCATAGAAAGTATTATTGCAATGGACAGCTCTTTATATTGGGTATATTCTTTACTGAGTCTTTCTATAGCTAAGGCGGATAGAACTGAAAAACCCAGTGCGGAATATACCGGATATATACCGCCTAACATACCTCCCGCCACGCCTGCCAATGCCACATGGGATAATGTGTCCCCTATCATAGAAATTCTCCTTAAAACAAGGAAGATACCTATAGCGGGACAAATAACCGCAATTATAATTCCGGCCAACAATGACCTTTGCATAAAGCCATAATCCAACATTCCAAGCATTTTTATTCTCTCCTAATGTTTATAGTATAATTAATGTTCATGAGATAGTATGCTCAGGTCCTCTCCGTAGACCTCTTTAACGTGTTTTTCCTTGTTAAAATCCGATGACGGATGTACACATACCTTTTTATTTCCAACGCAGGCTACCCTGTTAGCCTTATTGGTAATTACACCTATATCATGTGATACTATTACCAGTGTTATTTTCAGATCTCTGTTCAGTTTTTCCATAAGATTATAAAATTGTTCCTGTGATTGTACATCAACCCCTACTAAAGGTTCATCCATAAAAATAATTTCCGGATTACTTACAAGGGTGCGGGCAATAAATACTTTTTGCTGCTGTCCGCCGGACAAATTGCCGATCAGACAATTTTTATAATCGGACATTTTGACCACATCCAAGGCCTCGGTTATTTTTACCTTATAATTCTTGTTAGGCAGTCTAAAGAACCCTATCCGACTATACAGATTGGCTCCTACAATTTCCTCGACTGTTGCGGGAAATGCAGGATTAAAATTTCGCACCCTCTGGGAAATATAACCTATTTTATTCCATTCACTAAAGGATTCAACGGGGGAATTCAGCAGCCGGACAGTTCCTTTTTGAGGTTTTAAAATTCCTAAAATAATCTTAATCAATGTACTTTTAGCAGAACCGTTCGGTCCTACAATACCCAAAAAATCCCCTTCAAATATGGCCAGATTCACATCCTCCAACAAATATCTTTTATCATAACCAAAATACATGTTTTTTATATCAACAACTTTTTTCATCTACTCCACCAATGCCTTTTTTAATGTTTCTATATTCTTATACATAAGAGAAATATAGTCCTCCCCATTGTTTTTTTGTTCTTCTGTCAGACCTTCCACAATATACAATGTCAACACCTCTAAGCCCGCCTCTTCGGCTAAAATTTCAGCGGTTTTAACACTTGTCAGGGACTCCAATAATATGTAATTTATTTTGTTGTCTTTCGCAATTTTTATCAATTGGGCCAGCCGTTTAGGGCTCGGTTCCGCATGGGGGGAAACCCCTGCAACAGCAATTTGCTCTATGTCATATCTCTTTGCCAAATATCCGAATGCGGAGTGGGATACAATTATTTTTCTCCCGACGGCACCTTTAAGCCCTTCCCTGAGGGCAGTATCCAGACCCTCCAGCTCCTTTTTGAAACTATCAAAGTTTTTTTCATATATATCACTGTTTTCATTATCCGTCTCCAAAAAAGCATTTTTGATTTCCTCAGAAATGTGTATAGCATTGATCGGGTCAACCCAAATGTGGGGATCGTATTCCCCGTGATGATGTTCGCCATTGTTATTGTTGCCGTGTTTTTCATCATAACTGATCAGTTCCACTGACCTGCCGGCATCGACAAAATAAATATTCTTTCCTTCCAACAGACTGAGCACTTTCTCTATCCAAGGTTCCATATGCACCCCGTTATATATAAAAACATCCGCCTGCTCCAATTGTGCAATAATTTTAGATGAGGGTTCAAAACTGTGAGGTTCTACACCGATTGGAATTATTGTATGAAGCTCAATTCTATCCCCGCCAATCTTTTTTGCAAAATCATAATAGGGATAAAAACTTGTATATACTTTAAGCATCCCCTTCTCTCCGGCATTATTTTTTGCAACCCGTGCCGTATCCGACTTTTTGGCGCAACCTGATGATAATAATAAAATAATTATCAGAATTGAAGCTATTCTCGGTATGCCCTTTTTCATGATTTACCTCCAATATTTACCGATGTTTTTTACCTCTCCTTACTACACTATATTATATATCCCTAAAAAATATTTTAAACATTCTATTTTGCCAAGATTTATTTTGATCCTGTGTTTTTGTTTAAAGGATATAACATTAAAAAAAGTCCGCTGTAGGCGGACTTTTGATAACTTAATTAATCATTTGATTTTGCTTCTTTTTCTCTTTTTTTGTACATTATAGATGAGACTATAATACTGAATTCATATAAAAACACCATAGGAATAGCCATTAGCACCTGTGAAACCACATCCGGCGGTGTCAATATTGCAGCAAGTACAACTATTGCAAGAATAACAAATTTTCTATACTTTTTGAATGTATCCGGTTTCACCAATCCCAGACGAGTGAGCAGGATAATAAGCAACGGCAATTCAAAAACCAGACCGAACGATAATAATAAAGAACTGACGAAACTGACATAGTTAGCAAATGAAAATGCAGGTACAACCTTATCGACGGACATCGTAACAAAAAACCGAATTGTCATAGGAATAATTACGTAATATGCAAAGACTACACCCATTGATAAAAATACGGTTCCCATAAGCATAGCAAAAATAATATATCTTCTTTCTCTTTTTTTTAAGCCGGGTTTAATAAACCCCCATAGCTGGTATAACACCACGGGTGAAGATATAACCAAACCCAAAACCAGGGAAATTTTAATATATGCTATAAATAGCTCCGGTGGGCTCAGATATATAAACTCCAGTTTTCCGGCAGGTCTTGTAATAATATCTATAATTTTATCAATATAATTATAAACAACAAATGCACATATAATAATCGATATGAGAGAAATAAAAATACGTCTTCTTAATTCTCCCAGGTGTTCTCTAAGTGTCAGTTTTGAACCACTTTCCACATGCCCACCCCCTTATGTGACAAAAAGCGTGTGAGGTACTACTACAGTAGCACCCCAGCATTCCCTATATTATTCTTCCTCTTCCTCTTCTTCTATGTCTTTTGATGTTCTTGAAGCATAGTCTTTAAATTCTCCGATTGCCTTTCCGAATGATTTTCCTATCTCCGGGAGTTTCCCAGGCCCAAATATGATAAGTGCTATACCCAATATGAGTAATAATTCTTGAGTACCTAATCTAAACACAATCAACACCCCCTTAGCTTACTATACCCAAACATCATCAGTATATCTAAAAACTTTAGGAATCCTGTTTGGGATCTTCATCTTCTATAGTCAAGTCTTCTTTTATTCCGCTGGAAAACTTTTTAAATTCGCTGAGGGCCTTTCCCATAGATTTTCCCAGTTCCGGCAGCTTGTCAGGTCCGACCACCACTAAGGCTATAACCAGTATTACTACTATTTCTAAGGTGCCTATTTTCCCAAACATACGCATCCCACCTTTGCATATACTATTTATACAAATCCCGACATAATACGAAAATATTTATTTCTAAAGTTATGATACTTCAATTTCATTATAGCAGATATATATGTTTTTTGAAACAACTTTTTGTGTCGATTGTACAATTCCCTCCCTCTATAAAATAAATACCCCTGTATTTTTATTAAAAACACAAGGGGTTAATTATCCGAAAAATAAGTAAGATTTTAATACAAAATCAGCTACTGAGCCAGATTTTCCACATCATTTTTGATTAGATTGCTCCATTTACCGCACTTGTCTCCCCAGCGCGCCATTATTCGTCCGTCCTTAAAAATCTCTACGACCTCACACATATTGGCACAATCCGAACATTCTATACCCTTCACATCATAGCCGGAGTTAACAATATCGAAACCCTGAAAGGTTGTTTTATTTCCTTTTGAAGCATGTTCCCTGGCCAGCAAACAACATCCTATGGAACCCATAACATCATAATGCGGCGGTACAAAAACCTCTAAATCAAGAGCTTCTTCAAAGGATTTTTTAATTCCCACATTTGCTGCCACTCCCCCTTGAAATACTACGGGACCCAGTATTTCCTTTCCCTTGGCCAAATTGTTCAGATAATTTCTGACCATAGCATCGGAAAGACCCCTTATAATATCCTCTTGATTGTGTCCCAACTGTTGTTTGTGTATCATGTCCGTTTCCGCAAAAACGGCACATCTACCCGCTATACGAACGGGGTTGTTAGATTTTAGCGCTAATTTGCCGAAATCCTTTATATCTATTCCCATACGGGCTGCCTGTCTGTCTAAAAATGAACCGGTTCCCGCTGCACAAACCGTATTCATTGCAAAGTCATTGATTATTCCATCCCTGAGCAAGATGATTTTGGAATCCTGACCGCCGATTTCTAAAATGGTTCTCACACCGTCCACAAAATTAAGGGCGGCTATCCCGTGGGCAGTTATCTCATTTTTAACCACATCGGCTCCGACTATTAATGCAGCCAGGTCCCTGCCGCTTCCCGTTGTGCCCACACCTTTTATGTCCGGTTCCCCGTCCAACCGGTATTTTATTTTCCTCAGGGCCTCCTGCACGGCTTCTATAGGTTTTCCGTCCGTCCCTATATAAACCTTGGAAATTATTTTTTTATCCTCATCCATCAGCACCGCATTTGTACTGACAGAACCTACATCAATGCCCAGATAACAATTTTTCACCTTTATTAATCTCCCTTCGTCTTCGCAAAAGATCTACAAAAGCTTCAAGCCTTGTCATATATCCGGCCTCCCCGGTCATCTCATCCACAATAAGACATAGATAGGGGATATTATAATCCCTCTCTATAGTAGGCAGAATGCTTTGGGCTACTATCTCCGGCATACAGGTCAGAGGATATACCTGTATTATGCCGTCAAAACCCTCCTTAGCATATCTGACTGCATACCCTATGGTTTCCCTTGCATGCCCTCCTATCATGGTTCTCAGGTAAGGTTCCGCAGCTTTCCGGGTCTCTTTTTCGGAGGTAAGGCCCAGGGGATTCAAAAACAGATGTTCATTTACCCAACGGCTGACCTTCAGGGACTTTTCTATTTCCACACCCAGGCTTCCCAGTTTCTTCTCTATGTTCAAATTTACAAACGGTTCTATGATGGTATATATCTCACCGATAATACCAATTTTTATAATTTCTTCAGAAGTGTCTTCCTCCACGGATAACATCTTCGTTTTTGCATCCTTTATCAATTGCAGGACTTCCTTATATCCATACGCTTCTCTTATATCTCTATGGAGTGCATCATAGTGCATATCCACAGTACCCTTTGTTTTTTCCCTTGGCCTTTTATAATATGCCGTATCCTCAAAATTATCCACAGCATTTAATACTGTAACCGCCCTTTTTAAGGCCTTTAAGATTTTATATGGATTTTTAGTCCCTGTCAGTTTAAAAATACTATTAAAAAATCTTTTATAATCACCTTGGGGCGGGTCTAATAAAATAATATCTATATCGTGGCCTATCTCATTCAATATTTCTTTCTGCAGTATTGAATAATAGCCAAAACGGCAGGGTCCGCAACTGCCTGTTATCACTATGGTATTTGCTCCTCTGTTTATACTTTCTATATAATTTCCCATATTGACCTTCAGCGGAAGACAAATGGATTCCGGAGAGTGTTTTACCCCGATATTTAAGGTTTCTTTACTGCACTGAGGCGGAACTATCAAATCAACCCCCAGTTCCTCCAACAGCACCTTTGTAGCCACATATTGATTACCCATGTGCGGAAAGGTTACTATCATGTCTTTTCCTCCATTCGATCATATCCAAAAACGCCTCAATTCTTGTATTAATTCCCGCCTCACCCGTATGCTCGTCCACGGTTAACAATAAAAAAGGAATTTCACCCTCTTTTCTCGATTTTCTTTCAAACAGATCCTGTATTATAGAATCAATACCGCATCCAAATGATGAGATATATATAATACCGTCTACATTTTGTGCCTCTGCAAAATACATGGATGCACCTAAAAGTTTTCTTCCGAAACTCCAAAACATTCCTTTGTCCAGTGTATTCGCATATTTATTGATATGTTCAAAGCCCACCATTTCGGGAACAATAATATCAACCTGATTTTCTCTTAATTTATTAAGTAGATTCATAGAACTATAGCTGTCATACACATTGTAGGTGTGTCCTACAACAGCTATCTTTTTTTGTTTTTCCACAATCGATACAATATTACCGCCGGCCTTCATGAAATTCCCGTCCACGGGCAAATTTCCTTCCCTTATTGCATTCTTATATTCCTTATAGCTTCTCAATGCCCTGATATA
>CAYOQX010000047.1:7814-10326 GCA_964406195.1 uncultured Alkaliphilus sp.
GCTTTTCTGATTTTTCTTTTATCTTCGGTAACATAGTATCCGAATTTATATACAGTGTTTTTTAAACTCCTTCTGGATTTATTAAAATTAATCTCAACATCTATAAGCGGCGGCAGATCCCTGATTGAATGCTCAACCATTTCAGGAAGTCCGCAGAATTTAGGACATATATATTCTCCTTCATAAACACTCATCATCTTAGGGACAAATATATAATCCGCCTTATTTCTCAAATCTATTACATGTCCGTTAAAAATTTTCACCGGCAGACATGCCTCGTCTACCGTGTTTCTCACACCTTGGTCGAGTATCTGCCTATTGGTAGGTTTGGATAAAATAACTTCAGCGCCTAAATACTCATAAAAAATCTTCCACAGAGGATAGTAATCGTAAAACCATAATCCTCTTGGAATACCGATTTTTATAGCCACAATATACCTCCTCCCTACTACTTTAATATTATTGACAACTATTATTATTTATATACTCCGTCAGATTTTGTGCGGGCAAATAAAAAAATGGCAGGGTTTTTATTTGCCCATGCCACTTAACTAACTATTCTGAAATTATTTTGCCGTACCCTCAGGAATTGATTATAGTCTACCCGACCACCTTATTTTTTCCAACCCTTTTTGCTTTATAGAGACGTTTATCCGCAATATATATAAGATTATTTTTATCGAAACTGTCGGTACCGAATGTTGAAATACCTATAGATACCGTAACACTGACACCGTCCACTGAAAGAACGGAAATGGAATGGCGAATACGGTCCGCCACGAATCTGGCCTCCCTTTTATCCACATCCCTCAGTATAACAACTATTTCCTCACCGCCATATCTGGCGGCTATATCCTTTCCCAGTATATTTTGTTTTATACACCTTGCTACACCCCTCAGAACCTTATCCCCAACCTGATGACCGTAGGTATCATTGGTTGATCTGAAATCATCTATATCAATCATCAGAATTGAAAACCTTTCCTTGCCCTCCCTATGTATCTTGCACAGTTTTCGGTAAGTATCTTCAAACGCCCTGCGATTAAGCAAATTCGTCAGCCAGTCATATTTTGACCATGTTTTTAAGTCGTCAATATAATCCATATTGAAAATTATGAGACCTATACGACGTGCTACGATTTCTAAAAACTGAACACGATTTTTGGAAAACAGTTCATATTTTTCATTGTGTACACACAATATACCCAGCGGTTCATTGTTGGTATCCAAGACAGGCAATACTATAGCAGAATAAATACCCAGTCTTTTAGCCAATTCATTGTTACATCTCGGGTCTGTGAGCGTGTCGTGGACTATAATAGGTTTTTTTGTTTTTAATACTGTGGCGGCAATGTTATTGTTATCCGCAAATTTATTTAAAAAGTGCATTTTCTCTTTGTTGATATTCCCTGTTTCTATATTATGGCAGTCCGAACTATAGGGCATCAAAAATTTCCCGTCCTTATCCACAAGTGCCAAAATGCATTTCTTCATACCCGTAACATTGGGTAATTCAAAAACTATATTTTGTAACAAACCGACGGAACCGACCCCGTTCTGTTTTGGACCGTGTAAAAAAACATTTTCCAATGCAGTTAGGTTCAGCATGTTTTCAAGGTCCGGGTTGCGCCTTTCTATTCTGGAAAACACAGCAGTAAATTCCCCGGCGGCAACCTGCACCAAATTCCTGAATTCGGGTGTCATTCTTTCCTTCTTTGTACCGTAAACAATAAAAACACCTATCAACCTATTTCGGGAAAAAACAGGTGTGGATAATAGTACCTTCGGGCTGATACATTTACTCAAATATGGAAACATATCAGCTATATCATCCCCGTCCTCAAGATATATTACCTTTTTATATCTATCTACAGGTAACCTGAAATTAAAAACTCCGGATGTAAGGTTGTCCCTCATACTGTCATCGCTGTATTGATATAATAACCCTTTTACAATGACCAGTTCGTTGTCCTTTACAACATCGAAATATACAGATTTATAGCCGGATATTTTATAAAACAGGTTGCCTACGACGCTTATAGCTCCCTCTTTATTGTGCTGTCTGTTAAGGGCCCTATATAACTGCACAGCGTGTTTCCCATGCTCACCCAATATATCAGATTTTATATTGTCCCCTATATTTGGCATCTGTATCCCTCATTATCTTACCTTATTATGGGATTATTATAACCCAATACAAAACCAATGTCTACAAAGATAATAGTTACTGTTATACTATTTTCTTACATGTTTCTGCAATATTCTACATATACCCTTATTCTTCGACAAAGAACCCCTTTTAGGAACATTTTGATACATAATAATAATCCGGTAGGACCCCTTCAGTCTACTATAATAAATATATAAATGTCGAAGGTACTGTATAGCACCGACTGCGGACCCGACCCATCCGCCTACTTCCACTTACTATAATAAATGTGCAAACCCGGCTATTTTTGTATCCGATTACTCACCGCACATTGATAAAATATTGACTTATAGTTAATTTCAT
>CAYOQX010000048.1:0-2643 GCA_964406195.1 uncultured Alkaliphilus sp.
TTATAGTTGTTATTAAAGAATCTTCAATAGTATCCGTGATCGGTATACACGAACTTATGTACAACGCAAATACTGTAAGGGGTAACACATTTATACCTCTGGAACCCTTATTGATTGCGGCTGCTATTTATTTTGTCTTAACCTTTACATTGTCTAAATTTTTAGGCATAGCTGAAAGGAGGATGAGAGTAAGTGATTAAGGTAAGGGGACTTACAAAGAATTTTGGCAAATTGGAAGTTTTAAAAGGAATAGATGCACACATTAAAAAAGGAGAAGTTGTAGTAGTTATCGGTCCCAGCGGCTCGGGAAAGAGCACCTTTTTAAGATGCCTTAACTTACTGGAAGAGCCTACAGACGGGGAAATTATATTTGAAGGAAAAAAGACAACCGATGAAAAAACCGATGTGGATTTACTGAGACAAAATATAGGAATGGTATTTCAGCTGTTTAACTTATTTCCGCATATGACGGTTTTAGGAAATATTACTTTGGCACCTGTCAAACTTAAGAAGGCATCCGAGGAAGAAGCACGAAAAATAGCTATGGGCCTGTTAAAACAAGTAGAACTTGAGGACAAGGCGGATGCATACCCTAATCAGCTATCAGGTGGGCAAAAACAGAGAATAGCTATAGTCAGAGCCTTGGCAATGTCTCCCGACGTAATGTTATTTGATGAACCGACCTCGTCACTGGACCCAGAAATGGTGGGGGAAGTGCTGGAGGTAATGGGAGAACTGGCACGGGATGAAATGACAATGATAGTGGTTACCCACGAAATGGGTTTTGCCAGAGAAGTGGGCACCAGACTTATGTTTATGGATGACGGTAAAATTGTGGAAGAAGGTATACCTGAAGAAGTTTTTGATAATCCTCAACATCAACGAACAAAGGACTTCCTAAGAAAAGTACTCTAGAATAATGCGCTGGGTGCACTGGGGACGGTTCTTGGCGCATTTTTGTTTGGTTGCACTGGGTGCACTGGGGGTGCACTGGGGACGGTTCCTGGTGCATTTTTGTTTGGTTGCACCGGGTGAGTCCTCAAGGACACACGCTCGATGCACGTTTTCATTTTACTATATTTTGATGTATTTATTGCATTTCTTTCGGTACAGGGCTTCAGATTGTAAAATCCACAAGATTAGTATAGGTCCCTGTCATACAGCAGGGTCCTGTCATATTGGGCTGATCATTTTATACTGTACACTAAAACATCCTTACATTGTTTATTAAATATTAGGGAAGATACCAGGGTTGCTAATTCCGCCAAGGGAATTGTCAACCATACTCCTATTATTCCAAATATTTTAGGCAATATGATTATACCTATTACAATAAATACAAATCCTCTTCCCATAGATAGTCTCATAGATGCGCCGGCCCTTTCCTTGGATTGTAAAAACGATATTAAAACTATGTTCAATCCCATTAAAATAAAGGACATAAAATATAATCTTATACCGGTAATACTCATATGCATAAGGGCAGGGTTATTTTCCTTAATAAATATGGATGCCAATTGTTTAGGGAATATCAAACCCATCACAAAAAAGGCCAGTCCCACTCCAAGGGATGTAAAAACCGCCAATTTTGTAACCTTATATACCCTTTCCGGTTTTTTCGCCCCGTGGTTTATACTGATAATAGGCTGAATCCCTTGACCGATTCCATTGAACACCGCTGCACAAAATAGGGATAAGTTTGCTATTATACTATATGCAGCCACTCCCAAATCTCCTTCTAAACCTAATATAACCTTGTTAAAAATAAATATTACCGCACCTGCCATGGTTTCAATAATAAAACCGGGTATACCGTTGGATATTATTCTTCTTAATATGGAGGTACTTACTTTTATTTTGGTCAAAGCTATAGTATTATGCCCTTTTATAAAATGAGTGCTCAGTATGGAAACGCTGATAATGGGTGACAATGCCGTGGCTATACCGATTCCTCTCATTCCCCAGTTGAACTTAAATAAAAACACATAGTCCAATATTACATTTGAAATACTGCTTGTTAACATGGCTATCATGGCCAATCTCGGGGAATTATCATTCCTTACAAATATAATTAACAATTGGTTTGTCACGAAAAATATGCTGCACAGAAATAGCGGGGTTAAATACCGTTTTGACATATTTAATACAGGCCCTTTAGAAGCCCCCATCAATAAAGAAAACTCTTCTAAAAAAACGAGGCCCGAAACAGATAATAAAACACCCGTTATAATAGACAATGTAAAAGCTATAGTGAAAATATTATTTATTTCACTGTCCCTGCCCTCACCTTTAAAAATTGACACAATGGTAGCACCGCCAATTCCGAATAACAGACCTAATCCGGAAAAAACATTCATTATGGGTATGGATACATTCAGTGCGGTCAGTCCGTTGCTTCCAAGACCTCTTCCAACCAATAGTGTATCTCCCAATACATATAATGAAATACCCAGCATTCCGCCTACACTGGGCAACAGATAATTTAAAAATATTTTGTTTATGTTACCTTTTAACAGGTCTCTATGTTTTCTCAAAATTTCTCCCCCTTCAAAATAGAACACATAACATATCTTATAGTTCATACGGCTCATATGTCAAGATGCGCCGGAATGCGCTGGGGACGGTTCCTGGCGCACCGGCATG
>CAYOQX010000048.1:2743-4664 GCA_964406195.1 uncultured Alkaliphilus sp.
TGGGGACGGTTCCTGGCGCACCGGCATGTTCGTTGGGGGATGCACCGGGGACGGTTTCGAGACGTACCGGTAGGCCGGACATATGCTGTGAACACAAACAAAAATCCAAAGAAAATTAGATCTTTGGACTTTGTTGCCTCTTTTCCTTAATAAGTTGCTTCTGCCCATCAGCCACCAAATTTCGAACAATCATACCTGTGTGTCTTGATGCTAAATTTCTGGGATCATCGACACCGAATTCATTGGCAATTTCCATTTTATATTTTTCAAATGCTTCCCTTGCTTCAGGAACAACCAGCTTATTTTTAGATATTCTAATCAACCCCTTGGTTTTATTTGATACTATTATTTATCAACTGAATAATATTATTCATGTATAATTAATGTACCAATTGTGTTCCGAAGGAGGTGGGCCGGGAGGACAGAAATTGTTTGTCGCCAAATAAGAATGTGGGGTGCATTAATGGTGCCCTGCGACACAGCAAAATAATAAAATTTTCTATTTCCAAATTTGAATATTTAGGGAGTGATGAAAAATGGACAAACAGACAGCAATATATACTATACTATTACTGATATTTGCCGGCAGCAGTATATATAATTTTAAGATACGGAAACAATGCATTTATTCTGCAAAACTAACAAAACCAAGATTTATTATCGTATTGGTAATACCTATGGTATTTTTGGGCTTGGCATATTTTGTAAGTGACGGTTCATGGAGGGACTACATAATTGCGATATTAGCAGGTTTGTTCGTGATATCCTCCATGATGGGGGAGGGAATTAATGAGAAAGGAATATACTATACCTCTTCCGGTACAGGAACCAGGTTTGTAAGATTAGCAAAATGGGAAGATTTAGAGGATATTAACCTGAATTTGAACAAAAACAAGCTTGAAAGTTTTAAACTAAAGACCGGGACCATATTTCCGGACCAATATTACCATTCAAAAGATATTGACAAAATTGCTAAATACATAAAAAAAAACTTATCATAAAAAACCGAAAGGTAGTAAACCGGAGATGGCTAGGGGTAATCTACTAAAAGCATATACCATGGATATGATTAAATATTGGCGGTGTATCCGGGGGAGATATTATCACACAATGGCCCGGAACATGGCAAAGTACTATTAATAATGTACTATCAGGGCATTCCATGAAAGGATGATAAAGTTAGAAAATTTGATAGGCAATTTATTAATCAATTTTAGGAGGTGAAAACTATGGTAGGGTTCCGAATTATCAATATTATTTTATTGCCAATACTTCTTGCTGTTCCGGTGATTATATTATATTTCATAATTAAGTTGGCTGTAAAAAATGCAATAAAGGAGTTAAGGAATGAGGATACATTGTAATTGGGAAACACAACTTACTATGCACTATGCAATATGAAAATTTCCAATACGGGACAGGGTGCTTCGGATACCGGGAATATTTCGGATACCGAGAATATTTAAGATTGCACCGTTTTTTCTTGAGATATGCCGGGAACCATCCCTGATGCATTTGGTGCGCTAGGAACCGTCCCCGGTGCATCTCGGTGCGCTAGGAACCGTCCCCAGTGCATCGAGAAAAGGCCGGATATTTGGTTCATGGCTCCGACCTCTCCTTGATTGTTGAAATTTTAAAGCCTGTTATTCTGATTAAGATTCTATGATAAGGGGAATAAAATCACGATTTGGAAATTTAGTTTTTATATGTTTTGACCCCTGTATATCATATATCGCTATGCTGTTATCCAGGAATGCAAATTATTTGGCCTATTTGTAAGAAATTCGGATCTGCATTAGGGTTGGCTTCAGCAATAGCAGTTTCTGTTGTGCAAAACCTTTGAGCAAGGGTGAAGAAGGTATCCCCTGCTTGGATAGCATAAGGCATTGTTCCCTCGGGGCAAGTAGGTGGCGTAGCGCTA
>CAYOQX010000048.1:4689-8286 GCA_964406195.1 uncultured Alkaliphilus sp.
GGCATTGGGGTACAGTCTACGCCAAGTGCGGTCCATGTTTCCGTATCCGCTATTCCATCTACATGAAGGCCTGCATCCCTTTGGAAGGACATGAGGGCAGTCAGTGTATCAACACTGAAAACAGGATAATAATTTCTATCACTTAAAAGTTGTTGCAAACGCCGCACTGAAGGACCCAGACTACCAAACCTCAGTAGTTGACATTGTGTTGATGTAGGTGGAGGTGTAGGACTTTCAGGTATACAAATTACCTGGCCTATGCATAATCTATCCGGATCGACTCCCGGATTAGCATCTATTAAGTCATCAAGGGACACATTGTGAGATATAGATATTTCATAAAAGGTGTCCCCCGCTTTTATAGTATATGGAAAAGTGCCGCTGGGGCAAAAATGTTGGTTACATGACATAATTTAATTTCCTCCTTTATTATAGAGCAGCATAGAATTGATAAATGAAAGATAAAAATATAGGCTTGAATGTTATATTGTTGCTATTTTATTCATGTCTTCATATTATAATTTCATGCTGTCTATCATGATAGTATACTGCGAAATCTCGGTACACTATAGTATATTAAGGAAGCGGAAATTGGTGCTTACCGGTGTACCTTCTTGTACACCGGGGAGGTGCACAGGGTGCACAGGGGACGGTTCCTATTGCATTTAAACCCGATATTTGGTAAAATTTTACTGAGGTGATTTTATGGCGAGGTCGGCAAGATTGGAAAGTCCCACCGGTTATTATCATGTAATGATAAGAGGCAATAATCGTGAAACAATATTTAAAAAGGCAGTAGAAAAAAGGTATTTCATAGAATTGCTGCAGCATACAATAGAGGAAAATAAGATTGCAATAGTAGCCTATTGTTTAATGGACAACCATATTCATCTTTTACTTCACTCTGAACTGCAGACAATGTCAAAGGCACTCAAATGGATTAATATCAAATTTGCAGGCAGGTATAATCATAAATACGAAAGAATAGGCCACGTATTTCAAGACAGATTCAAAAGCGAAATTATCGACACCGAAGGATATCTTATCCGAGCACTCAGGTATATACATAATAATCCGGTTAAAGCAAAAATGGTATCAGATGTATCGGCCTATAAGTGGAGCAGTTATAATAGTTATACAGGTAGGGGCAATGTGTTGGTAGATGCTGCCGAGAAACAAATAATTTTGGGATTGTTCCAAGGATCTATAGAACGGTTCAAAATATTTCATTTAAAGGAAGATGATCATGAGTTTTTAGAGACAGAAGAAGATTTGGAAAGAGACAGACTGGAAAAGGCCCAAAATATTATTAATAAATATCGGCAACGAAATCAAGATAGAAATGGGGGAATTGATGGATTGAATCTGGGAAAGGAAACCTTGGAAGAAGTTATTTTAGAATTGATAAAAAGAAGTCATTTATCACATCGAAAAATAGCCGAATTGGTAGGCGTTAACAGGGGTGTTGTTCATAGAATAGCGAAAAAAGCATAGTGCGCTAGGAACCGTCCCCAGTGCACCCCCCCAGTGCACCCCGGCGCATCGGAGATAAGGAGATATTATGAAAATATTAGTTGATGCAGATGGATGTCCGGTTAAAGACATAGTTATAGATGTTGCAAAAAAATATAATATAAAGGTGATTTTAATCAAAAGTATTTGTCATGAATTGTATGATGATTATGCGGAGATTATAACCGTTGATAAAGGTAAGGACGTGGCGGATATTGCCTTGATTAATAATACAAAGGCAGGAGATATTGTGGTCACTCAGGATTATGGAGTAGCTGCAATGGCTATTGCCAAAAATGCCTTTGCCATTAATCAAAACGGTTGGTCATATACTGACGACAATATAGATAATTTGTTGATGAAAAGATATATCGGGCAAGAGATAAGAAGAAAGCACAAGAAATATACCAAGATACCAAAACGAACAAGGGAAGATGATATTAAATTTGAAAAACTACTTATTAGTTATTTAGAAAACAATTGAAATGATTTCCCCATTCTTTTTTATTTATTAATTTTGGTATATGATTTTTCGGTGTTTTATTGTATAGCATTGCATAGATACTTAATTGATTATTCTTATCTTTAAGCATTGCAAAACCCACTTTTTGGTTGTGTTTTTTCTGACTACATTATCCAGATCAGGGAGGGTTTTGCCCTTTTTTGTGTTTATTTATTCGCTCAGCTGCTTGGCTTTGCATATATTTACATCGTTTTTTAGTGGTTTCGAACCGTCCGCAATGCAATCGCCCCAGTGCGCTAGGAACCGTCCCCAGTGCACCCACAATGCAATCGCCCCAGTGCGCTAGGAACCGTCCCCAGTGCATTGCCCCAGTGCGCTAGGAACCGTCCCCAGTGCATTATCGCCCCAGTGCGCCAGGAACCGTCCCCAGTGCACCCCAGTGCATTAATCCGGTTTGAGGGGGCAAACTAATATCGGAAATTGAAGGTGAAAGGAGAGAGTTGTATGTCAATAGGAGGACATCTTTTTAGGGGTCTGGTTTCCGGGCTGTTTGCCGGTCTAATTTTGATTTTCGC
This sequence comes from uncultured Alkaliphilus sp., assembly GCA_964406195.1. Taxonomy (GTDB): domain Bacteria; phylum Bacillota; class Clostridia; order Peptostreptococcales; family Natronincolaceae; genus JAAZJW01. Next base: position 7,240 of record CAYOQX010000048.1, read on the forward strand.
ATTTTGGGGGATATGGCTGCTACCTGCTCTGGGCCTTATTTTAACAAGAGTGGATCTCACTAATGGAGCTATAGTTGCTGCAATTTTCGGCGTAGTGGGCGGGTTGATTTACAGCCTTTTTGTAAGAGATCGCCATCTGAATATCAGGGGGAGGGCCTTGGCCGGAACCTTGTTGGGAGTTGTTTTTTGGGTTGGCGGGGTTTTAACCCTTGTGCCGATAATGATGGGTTTCCCGCCGTCGCTGAAAAGTCCGCAGGACCACATTTTTACGTTGGTTGTTTTTGTGGTTTATGGCATATCATTGGCGTTTATCTATCAGGCATTTGCAGCAAGAAAATCCATGAGAAGCCTTGGTTACGGTGTTGGGCTGGTTTTTTTAACCCTTATAGCAACGCCCTTTCTTTTGCGCGGAGCGATAAGTACAAACCCGGAGGATCTCGATTTGCCCAAGGGTTACAGGGCTGAGGCTATTGCCAAGGGTTTGACCTATCCTACGAGCCTGACAATGGATGAACAAGGCACTATTTATGTTGCTGAGTCCGGTCAGAGTTATGGACCAAAAACTACGGAGGCTAAAATATTGAGGGTGGATGAAGGGGGCAAACTCAAAAAGATTGCCGATAAATTTGAAGGTCCGATAAGTGGATTGACATATAAGGACGGTAATTTGTATGTTTCTCATAAAGGATTTATAACGGAATTGGAAATAGAATCCGGTAAACGAAAAGATTTGGTTTCAAATTTACCGTCCCTTGGGGACCATCCGAATGGGGATCTTTTGTTTGGTCCTGATGGTGCAATTTATTTCGGTCAAGGTACGGCAACTAACGCAGGGGTAGTCGGTTCAGATAATTTCGTTTATGCTTGGGCGGACCGTTATACGGATTTTCATGATATTCCGTCCAGAGATTTCACTTTAACAGGGGAGAATTATACTTCTCTTGACCTTAAAAAGGCTGATCCCACCGCCGAGAAAACTACCGGGGCTTTTGCACCCTTCGGTCAGACCAGGAAACCCGGCGAAAAGGTTAAAGGCAGGGTTCCGGC
>CAYOQX010000048.1:8296-10294 GCA_964406195.1 uncultured Alkaliphilus sp.
CGGCCAGTGCAGCTGTCCATCGTCTGGACATGGAAGATGGCACCCTTTCCATATTTGCGGACGGGCTGCGCAATCCTTATGGGCTAACCCAAGATAAGGAAGGGAACATTTATGCCAGTGTGCTCGGGTATGACGATAGGGGAGTCAGAGCTTCTGCAAATTCACCGGACTGGATTGTAAAATTGGAGGAAGGTGCATGGTACGGATGGCCGGACTATGCCGGAACGATTCCCTTGACGGATAAACGATTTGCTTCAGAGCGGGGAATTAATCGTAATCCGATAATAAAAAATCCTCCGGAAATAACCGCACCGATAGCTTCATTGTCTCCACATTACTCCCCTATGAAAATGGCCTATGCTCCTGAAAATTTCCCTATAAAGGGTATATTTGTAGCCGCTTTCGGCGACGGACAACCGCTGACACAGGATACTAAAAGACAGGCACCCAGCGGTGTATTGGTTGTAGATCCGGAATCGGGGGACTATGATTGGTTTGTAAAAACTAAACATAAAGCCCGTGCGGGGCGCCTTGGTGATGGGCTGAAACGGACTATTGATGTTAAATTTGATAAGAACGGCGGGGCACTTTATGTTTTGGATTTCGGTGTATGGGAGTTTGCCGATATGGCCCCGAATGCAATTCCGAAATCCGGAGTGTTGTGGAGAATAAGCAAGGAAGACTAGACGGCTATCCTGTCATATCAGAATAAATCATCCGAAATTCGAGGATGCTGTGGAAAATAGGTAAGCAAAATTGATTGAACGAGCTGTCCCGCAATAACATATCAGAATAAGGGTTATCCGTTGAAAAGGGCCGGTACCAAAAAATTAAGGTTCGTCATTGTCCTTTTTGGCTATTATTGAAAGCATACGTTTTTGCGTGAAAAGCGTTATACCCATAAATAGCCAGGAGTATATTAGACTGAACAAAATAATAGCCAAAAAGATTATCAGGTTTAAAGATTCAACGATATTTTGCAGACCGGGTAGGCCCACTAAAAAGATTAGAAGGAGAATACCACAGGTTAATAATGATGTGGGGATCAAGGATTTTTGCCAAAACGGGATGGTAGGGATTGCAGCAAGTGCGACAGTTAATCCAAGCGGTCCGGTGGCCAGCAAAAATATTACCGCCTCCTGTGCATTGATGAGGAATAACAGTGCAAAGGCAGCCAGAAACATAGGCAAAACCCTGTCTGCGAAAAGTAATGCACCGATAATGACAGGCAGGGTGCTCAGCGGGGATAATGCCAAGCCGATAACAGGGAGAAAAATCGGTGCTGAGTGCAAAACGACGGTAATTGCGGCCAAAAAACCGGCCAGGGTTATCCACTTGCTGTTTACTCCGGGCCGGATTTTGGTCAAAAGTTCGTTCCTATTTTTCTTTAAAGTCGCGAATGTATAATGAAGAAGAAAAAAATAACCTATGATAGAAAAAACATTTAACATAACACTACCTCCATAAGTTTTCATATGTAATATTATTCAAATGGACCTGTTATTATGTCAGAAACCGGTGGGACTATCCCCCCCGGTTTTTCGGTTATATGGGTATGTTATGTTCAATGCGTCTTAGCAAAAAAGTATGGGGCCTAGTAGTATCCTTCCACCTGAACGTTTTTAGGAACCTGGATATAAAGCACCGGTGAGGCGGGCCGTGAAATATTTACCGAACCCCTAAGACTGTTGTTATCGCGACTCCCGGGGAAAAATTGCCTTATTGTGAGGTCCCTATCAAATCCTGCCAGTTTAACCTCCAACCTCCCCGGTTTTATTATCTTCAATTGGTTTCCCTCCAATACAACCTCGGGTGGTTTTATTTTATCTGTATATTCGATTCCGTTCATTATACTTCTGCCGACATAGCTGGCAGCTTCAATTATATTATCATCAATATCCTTATTTTTAACTACAACCCGAATATCAAAATTTTCCCTTTCTTCAGTTACAGTCACTATATTAAGCTGTTCCCCCGTATATTCAAAACTCCATTCCT
>CAYOQX010000049.1:0-10273 GCA_964406195.1 uncultured Alkaliphilus sp.
AATGTGGGGCTTTCATAGCAATGACAAAAAGCGAGAAAAGTGCTTTTTCACACAGCCTGACGTCCCCTTTTGTCACTTTTGTCACTTTTGTCACGCGGGGGTGTCCACCTGAGCGCCCTCCCTTGCCCGGCCTACCCCCCATTTCATTTCCCAACCACTAATTCCCCACCAAACCTATCAATATAAAACATATCACTTTCTCCTAGAATATTCGTGCTTATATTATAACTAAAAGGAAAAAATTCCGGGCTATTGTTTAATTCCTCAAGGGACAGATATAATTTTCCCCTTAAAGCCAGCAATGTACTGCTGATAAGAACAAGGCCGCATTTATCATCTATATCATATCTATTAATACCATATTGATATTTGGGTAAGGAATGCAACACGCCTATATCCTTTAATGTTCCAATATTCTTATCAATAGAATGATATAGGGTACTCCTTTCTCCCCAAAGGTTAAACATTTTATTTCTTATCTCCTTATTAGTTATATCAAACATTTTTCTATCCATTTTTCCTATAGTACTGCAAATATCGGCAAAAACAGGATAAGCCAATAACATCAAACACCAATGTGCCAATAATTGGTTCCCGTTTTCATTGGTTTTATGTAGCACCACCGCAATTTCTTTAGATTGTTCTATGCCTTCCCTATCCCTTGCCCATACGTTCATAAGTATTTCCCTGGTTTTTCTTAAATTTGTTGGGCTTTTAATTTCAAAGGATAGATACTCGTTTAACTCTTCTTTAATTTCGGACTCAATCTTACCCATAATATACAAATCAGCAACCTTATTTAACCATTCTAATTTAATATTTCTAGACATACCAATTATTCTACTCATAGTCCACTCCTTCTATTTTTATAAACGGAACTATAACCTCTTCAATAGCAATACCTCCATGGGACAATACCACATCCCCCTTAATACCAAAAGATTTGTCATGTTCACATAATAAATATTTAAAGTCCTTAGGCAAAAAATATCCCGGGTATTCTATCATGCTAAATTCATCCATTATTTCCTCATAATCTGCAAAGTCTTTCAATATCAAGGTTCTTTTAGATTTGGTTTCTGTTTCAACTCCCATATTTCTGGGATTTCCTATGGTTTTGGTTTCTACATGTCCATGATCTGAGGTAATATATATATCAAAACCGTGGCTGTGTAACTTTCTGATTAGTTCATTTATCTTCCCACCGGAAGCTAATAATTTCACATCATTATACATGCCCGGATTGCCCTGTTTTTGACTATGAATCAGGTCATCTATATCATTTATAATTACACAAATACACTTATCAAAACAGTCAATATCAAAATCATATCCTCTATTGTACTTTATTTCCCCTTCTTTGTAGCCATTCTCCATGGCCCCCTGAATAAACAGTTTCCTTTCATGAGCCAAACTAAAGGGTTTTTCTAATTCTATGGGCAATTTCCCAGATAGAAGGCTCTGCCTAGATATTGATGTGATTGTGGGTATAATAGCATATGTTGAATTATATTCATAAGTAATTCCTTCTAAGAATTCGCATATTATTAGCCAGTCCACAATGGACATCCCGTCCATAACTATCAGCGCCGGTTTTCCCGAATTCATAAATATATAGTCTAGGCTTTTATTTAAAAGAACAGGACCGTTAAAAGCCGAGTACCCCGATAGACTGGAATAATCCCTGAAAATAAATTCCTTGAATTTAGTTTGAAGCATATATGCCAAATCTCCAGTAGTTTCTTCGAAACTGCATCTGTATCTTATATATTCAAGTTTAGAATATATAAGTGCTATATCAGTCCATGATTTATAATCATCTTTTTTTAATAAACCATCTATCTCCCCCATCAGGGATTCCCTATACTCTCGAATATTTTCTTTTTTAAACATATCTTTCTGCAGAAATTTCTTGGTTTCAGACTCTGAATCCATTGTATTATATAGATTTTCATGGGCAATATATAATAAATCCAGATCCATTATATAAGAGTTCTCCAATACGTGGGCATTCAATCTAGGAAACAATTTTTTATAATCAATCTTTATCAAATTAAATTCACATCTGATATCATAAGGCAAATACAAATCCTCTTTTATCAGAACCAAGTATTTGTCTTGGGTCTTTTTTATTTCACCTTCATATAGATATCTGAACTCTTCTATATCCTCATAACAAACTATTTTATATCCAAAATCCTCGCCAATTCTGGACAAACAACTGTCTTTTATTATCCTTTTATAATCTGATACGATAATTCTATTGTAAATGCCAATACCGCAAATTTCAATTATATAATTGCAAAACAAGTGTTTTCACTCCAATCTGGAAACAAAAATTGGCCTGAATACTGGGGATATAATTTTGTTTCTTTCAAATTCCAATGTTATTTTCTCTTCTTCACTCTCTAATTCATTCAGTCTGGACTTTCTTATATTTTCTATACCGATTTTCTTTGCTGCATCAATCCTAAGTTTCAGAGCATAAGAATATTTCCTAAACCTCTCCTCATGCTTCCTTTCATACTCCCTCTTTAACTGAAGGAAATCTTCGTAAAAAAATTCCTGAGACATTTGAAACAAAACATTATACATTTCTTCCCCAACATAAACATTATCAAAAACGGTCATTATTGCATCTGCCTCAAGAAGTTTATCCCATATTTTTTCACCCGCAAAGGGTCTGAGTGTCATTTCTTCATTTATAAATAGAGGCAATATTTTACTGCTATGTAAATCTTCATTTATAGAAAGTTCCCAAAGCATAAAATACCCCTTCTCATTGGGAAAATCTTCGATAAATATGGAAGGAATCTTCTGCCCCGGATGCCAGTGGTTTCCTTGTTCCAGGTGTTTTGACACTTCCTTATTTTCAATGCTTATATCTTCATCTAAGTAAAACTTGCCTTTTTTCCACAAACTATAAGAATTGCACATTATAAATAAATTTTTTTCTAATTGAAATCCTTGGCTGTTGGTAACTACCTTTAATTCTTTTTCTGTACTCAACAGTTCAGCATATTCATTAGCCCTAATAATTTCCTTTTTTAAATCTTTTTCCAGTCTGGAAATATTATGTCCGATATCTTTTGGGCTCCTTATAGATTTTATATAAACATCCGTAAAATCTATATCAGCCATTTCACCGTCTAACACATCTGCTAATTTATCTATGCCTGTTTCAGACAGGATTACAGAAAGTTTTTCTTCCAATACTGCCCTTACTCTATTTTCGATAGTTTCAGCTATAATAAAATTATAGACATATACATCCCGGTTTTGTCCTATACGATCTACCCTACCTATTCTCTGTTCTATTTTCATGGGATTCCACGGTAAATCATAATTAATAACCACGTTGGCAAATTGTAAATTTAAACCTTCCCCGCCCGCATCGGTAGATATTAAAATATCGGATTTGTTTCTAAATTCCCCTAATTGAAGATTTCTCATTTCAATATCCATACCGCCATTTATTAGGGATACCCCGTAACCCCTAGATGTTAAAAGTTCCTTCAGATATTCTTGTGTCGCTATAAATTCTGTAAAAATAATTATTTTGGAAGAGTCTTGCTCATATTTTGTATTTTCAATTATATTCAACAATACTTCTATCTTAGCATCCTGATACTGATAGCTTGCTTGCTTGGCCATATTTAACAAGTCAGTGAGTTCAGCTATCTCATCCTCCATGTCCATTGACATAATTTCCAAACCTTCATCCAGTTTGTCCTCTAAATCAGCCTCTATTAAATCTTCAAAGGATAAAGAACTGAGCCTTGCCCTCTGGGATTTCAGTATATCTATTCGTCTTTCTATACTATCCATAATAGCGGCCGTACTGCTTGTCACCAGTCTCTGCATTAAAACCATTAAAAAACCTATGTAAAACTTTTTTTCCCTGTAGGCCTTATTATATCCGTTTCGCACATAATCGGTGACCATTTCGTATAATTCTTCCTGCATAGAATGCCTTTTGTCCCAATGGATTTCAACTACTTTTGTGAATCTATTCTTAAACAGCCTGTTCCCTTCATTATCTATAACCTCTCTTTTTCTATTTCTTATAACAAAGGGAGAAACCTGTTCTTTAACAATTGATTTATAATTCGGAAAGGCCTCTTCGTCCAGCAATCTGATCAGCCTTAAAAATGGTTCTGTTTTACCCGAATGGGGGGTAGCGGTAAGTAATAATAAGTATGGGGTGGATTCTGCTAAAAGTTTGCCTAATTTATGCCTGGCAACTTCTCCCGTACTGCCGGCTACCCTGTGTGCCTCATCGATTACGACCAAATCCCAACCGGCATTTACTATGGAATAAATTCTCTCTTCATTATATTCGTCCACTTTTTCTTGACTCCATCCAGCCCTAGACTCCAATGGTTTGATTGAATCCATCGGGCTTATTACCTGATGAAATTGCCCGTATATATCCTCATTTCCGGTTAATTTCTTTATGGTTTCATGGTCAGAAGGAAGAATTATATTAAATTTTTCCTCGAATTTTTGGGACATTTCCTGTTCCCATTGAGTGATTAAACCGGCAGGGCAAACTATTAGAATTCTTTTAATGAGACCTCGCAATTTTAATTCTTTAATAATCATACCTGCCTCAATAGTTTTACCCAAACCGACCTCATCGGCTAAAATATATCTGATGTTGTTATCTGAAAGGGCCCTTTCCAATACATACAATTGGTGAGGTAGTGAAATAATTTCACCGCTAAAAGTGGATATAACCCCACGGGAGATCTCATTTTTGATTTTCCCCAGGCTTACTATATATCTCACATAGTTTTCATTATAATTTAGTTCAGCCATATCCTTTACAATTTGTTCCGAACTTAAATTATATATTTCTTTACTGATAGGGTTATATACCCTATAGGATATATAACCCCAGATTTCATTCTTCTCAAGTATATCAACTTTTTCATTTCTAACTAAATCATAAGCAAAATCTCCGATGGAAAACACAGTATCACTCCAATCTGCTCAAGGCTATATCATAATACATAAGCAGTTTGTCATCTTCCTGTATAACGGATTTCGGAAGTCTATCGCCTACTTTTACAATGTTTTTATAATCCTTGTCTTCCCATAACCGTGCAAAACCTACCCTCACGGCTTCTGTTCTGAATTGTTTGAGCCTGCCTTTGCCAACCAGATATTCTTCAAATTCTTTTAATAATCTTTTCTCCCTCAGTTTAATAATATCCCCTGCTTTTGAAGGATCGGGTATGTACCATTTTCCTTTATCATCTTGCAGGAAATTTTCTTCAAGAAGTTCTGCCAATTCCGGCATTTTTTCATGTTTAGCCGCATTTGATTCTTTCATGAATTTAGGTTGAATTTCCGCATAGGTTTGGGGTTCTTCTAATTGATAGTACAGCCAAGCTATAGCTGATTTTTCATCATCTACAAACATATTAAACTGAATGGGTTCCAGTTCTGATTTTATTCTGACATTGTCATATTTGTTTATTTGATCATATAAAAAATACATCCCGTCCCGTTTTATAAGTCTCTCATCCAAACCGCTGTAAAAATCAGATGCATCTATAGGTACTGCTATGCCATTCATAATGTGATAGGCCACCATCCTGTCATATAGTAAATAAGGTTCCCTTTCCCTGATTTTTTCTAACATACCATTCTTTTCAACTATCACAGGCAATTTGTCCAGATGTTCTCTAACAAAATCCCAGACAGTTTCTTCCGTACCGGCTTTTTTTAGAAATTCCTTTTTGAAACTTTCTTTCGGTTTATAGGCGGAAATAACTAAATCCTGTTTTACCGCCGAGGTTGTAGTAACCTGTTTAAAACTCCCTTGTTTTTTATCTAGGACCCTCACGTCCGCAATTATAAACCCTGCCCTGATTAAGGATTCCTGTATCGCATTCCATACAGAATTTTGTGAATTATGGAACTCTACAGTCATCCATCTGTTTGGTTTTAACACCCTATAATATTCCTCAAAGCACTCGGTCATTAACTGTTGATATTCTAATAAGCTTTTATTTTGGACTTTGTTAATAATTGCTTCTGGCTTAACATTTGTCCTCACCTTTAACCATGATTCCCAAATAAAATTTAATTCTGAATAGTTAAGATTAGCACCAAAAGGAGGATCAGTAAAAATATAATCCACAGAATTAGTTGGCATTACTAGTATATCATCCAACGAATTTGTTTGTAAAAAAACGTCTCCATGTTTAAAATTGCTAATTGTACCCAACGGTTTAACTATTCCTTTTGCACCATATAACTTTCTTTTAATATACTCTAACATATTTAAACATTTAATTAATGATGGGACATACAGGGTTCCTGATACATTGCCGGTTCGGCTTCCATATCTAGACATTTTTGTCCCCATAATCAGGCAGGCCGTTATGGTAAATTTCATTGTGGAGTTATTGCTTTTGTCATATAGATAGCTTAAAATACACAAATTTCTCCTGGTATAAAAATGATGTACATGGGTTATTCCAAATTTATCGTTTCTTCTGGATTCACTACCTTCTATCATTCTGTCTGTTGGATACCAGTATGGTACTTTCATATTATTAATTTTTTCAATTATAGTTAGGTCTTTTTCGTCGGGTTTTTTTTCGAACCTTTTTTTCCCTACTATATAGTTTATAAACACCGGTACCTGTTTTGCCATGCTTATGGTTTTTTCTAATTCCTCATCATAAATCAATTCTATGGCTTTTTCGCAATCAGTTTTCCTTAACTCTACCTTACAATTGTTACATTGAAAAAATTTTTTTACTCCCTTCTTTTCCTCATTTACCGCCACATCCCAAAACACTAGTTCTGTTCCGCAATTCGGACATATAAAAACATCAGACCATATGGTATAGTTAATTTTCCCTTTAACCGGGCCTGTCATATCATATACCTGTTTTCCATTTTCATCTATATGGTTTGTTTCGTACATCCAGCCTAGTTCTTTTTCGCATTCATCCAATATTCTGTTAGCTTCCTTTTCAAATTCCACTACGTCTACAGGTGTGTTGTAATTATAGGCTATAAAAGTGGCTGCCGGAGACAAGTCACTCAATATGGCCTTTCTGGTCCCCCATTTTACATTTGGCATTTCTTTTTCTATTTTAAATTTAAATTCAGGATCGGCATCAGGATTGCCACACATTTGGGCCGCCACACCAGTCATCCCCGTACCGCAGAACCCATCAAATACTATATCCCCTGGTTCTGTATAGTGGAGTATATATCTCATTATCGCTTTATGCGGTACCTTTGTATGATAGCTATGTGCATTATATATGGGGTCATTTTTCCCTTCACTCACATCTGCTGCAAAGGGTTCCCTCTTGTAATCATCAGTTTCTTCATCATAGGGCTTTCCATGTTGTTTTATAAAATCTTCTATAAACGGATTAGGACAGGCTGTGTAGTAAGGCGGATCAGATAAGGCAATTATGTCTTCATCTTCCCCTATGGGAAAACCCTCTATATGCCTGACTTTATCTATATCTTCTTTTGTCAGTTTCATTTTATGATTCCTCCCTATTGCCTTTTTCAGCTACCAAAAAATCATCCCTCTTGTCCGGGTTAGAGGTAATAATCACCCTTACTTTATCCGGATCTTTACCCGATATCTGTTTATCTATATAGCTATTTAATTTATATTTCAAATCTTCCACAGTGCTAGGCCCTAAATTTTGGATTATTGTTACCAATTCCCACATATCTATATTTACTTTATCTAAATCCTCAAATAACGTATTAAAAGTTGTAACAAAGAACATATCTACTATGTCAGGTAAGGTCTTTTCCTCTAAAAATTTATCAATCAAATTTTGTTGTTCCTTGATTAGTAGGGATTTGTTTTCCATAATCAATGGATCTTCCAATGCTGATAATAATGCATTTGTCCAATCCTCTATCAATTTTTCCATATGATTTTCAACAAGATCCAATTTGCCCACTACTGTGACATTATCCTCTAGTAATATAAATTTACATTTGTTGCAGATATAACTTTTTTGTAGGTCCTTAGTGCTCAACTCGAAGCAAGTCTGAAGTCTAGATAGCTCTCCTTCGATGTATTCTAGTTTGTTCTTAGGAAATATGCCCTTAATTTCCGTCAGTTTTTTCAAATTAGACAGGTCATTGGAATTCATAATTTCCCCTTTTCTCTTTGATTCATTCAGACCAAGTCTTGCTTTGGAGTGTTTGTCAAAATAGTATTCTATATATTCCTTTTTGATTGGATCCAATATGTTTTTAAGTTTTCTACAGGCGGCTTCACCATCTGAATCCGTTTTTACTTCATCCCTTATTGTAAAAAATTTTTCCTTAGCTTTATTTATGTCTTTAATCATGCCATCCGGTATATGGGAACTTTCTACATTAGATATATAATTTATTAGGGGTTCTGCCCCTTCTTTAAATTTTTTATATTCCTCAACTGTGTTTATGTATTTAATTCCTTCCTCTAGTTCATCCAAATCTTCCGTAGTGAGATTCAGATTGTATAATTTTGCCACCGTGTTATACTTGTTTTTAAAATTGGAAAACTCGTTTAACACAAAGCTAATTTTTGATTCATACAAACTTTTTATATGTTCCGGGAATAGCAGCTCTCCCCATAACGTCGGTTCATTATTTAAATAGTTTTTGTGTTTCATGGACGACATCGCTAATTCGCCGGTTTTTGAAAGTATCTTGTCCAGTCCTTTTTCTAGTTGTTTTGCATTTACTACCATTCCTTCGGGCAACTCTAATATTTGGAGAAGTCTTTTTAATTCTGCTAAGGCCCTTTCTTTTGGTTTTGCAAGATACTTAAAATCATATATGTCCGAATTGCCTAGTCCCATCAGTTTTTCCATGTTGGATGCAGTCAAAGTAATATTTTTTAGAACCAAATTTGCATATCCTCCATGTACTAGCGCCAATAGCACTACTATAAAATATTCGTTATTGATTTTAAATTTTTTATCTATAAATTCCTCACTTTTGATTTCCAATATATCGTTTCTATTTAATACACCTTGCTTAGGCAATTTCTCCATCTTTTTTACTAAATACATTGCATATTTGGAATTTTCTACATTAATTTTCCCGTCATCTATTAGACCAAACCCTTTTATAAATGCCTCACTGTCACTGGTTTTTTGTCCCGCGAAAAATTTTATTGCCCTACTGATTATTTCGGCATTATTGTCCCTTGTAACCTTTATTTTGAAAACCGGAAATTCAGGATATAAGGTGTTAAAATGTTCTTCAAGGCAAATGCTGGCCGTTATATCCACGGTATCTTTATAGTTGGAATCCCTTGTCTTGCCTTTGGTTAACTGAATCAATTGCTCTTCTGTTCCTTTAAAGATAACACTATAAGAAGTGTTTTTACTATCATTGAGCCACTTTTTGAGCTTGCCTTCATATATTTCGGCCCTATCTTTGTAGATCTTTTTTGTATTATTATCCGAAGCCAGAGTTTGAAGTTCTTTTGCAGCAGCATATAATTTCATATTATTATAAAATTCTTCGTCCGGCTTTAGTTTAAAAAATACCTCATCTGCCTTTTTGTCATCATCATATTTTTCATCTCCAAAGGGTGGCAGCATATAAATATAATAATCTCTAGGGGGTTGGGCGGTTGACCTATGGTTTGGTATGCCTAAAAATAGATATCCTCTTCTAAATACATTATGGCTATCCCAATTTAACTGATATTCGTATATTTCATAATTCGGTACGGCCTTATCTTCACTCCAATCCAGTAAATCATATACCAAACCAAAGTAGTATTTGTTTAGGCTCCCATCTTTCATAAAATTAACCCTATCTTCGATCTTTGCATCATAATCAATATCTTTTTTTAGATCCAAAAAGTATTGTTCGTTATCCTTGTTATATTCTATAAATTGGCCACTGACTAGAACCATTATGTCCTTCAAAACTACGCTAACTACAGATAATAAAAACTCCGAATCCTTTTCAGGCAAATTCTCTATATATAGACATAGATCGTCCTTTAAATTTCCTGCCGTCAAACCTATTCTTACGTCTATGCCCCCTGTGGTTAGCCTGTGGACGCTCAGGGCATAAATAATTTGCAATGCCATCTCTTTATATTGGGCTTTAGGAAAAGTTTTGGCTACCTTTTCTTCCAGAACCTGAGACTTATCTAGTACCTCTCTTATATCATGTTCAGATCTTCTTGCATAATTATCTTTTATAAAGGACCAATAAGAATCAAAGGAGATTATTCCGGGTGCATTTGAAGGCACTTTCTCAT
>CAYOQX010000050.1:0-8253 GCA_964406195.1 uncultured Alkaliphilus sp.
GACAGAGGTAAACCTACCAATTCGGAATTTATTGCAATGGTTGCAGATAAATTGAGGTTGGAACAGCAGGTAAGTTAAAAAACAGGGCTAACGAAAACATTTGATTTTTTGTTAGCCTTTGTTTAATATGTTTTCCATCGCCATATCGATGGTAGTTTTGCTGTATCCCCTCCTGTACAGGGCATGTTTGGTTTTTTGTTGCAGTGAATATGGATTGCTATCCCTTTTACTATATCTGGAAAAATATTTTTTGGCCAATTCCGTAGCTTGTGACAAATGCCGTTCTGCGTTGGAAGCAACAATTGATTGTACTTCTTCGTTTTGATCTAAGTAGCTCAGACAACTATGTATAACCTCCCATGTAAATCTTTTTCGTGCTAAAAATTGGGACAGTCTGTTTTTCAATTGTTTATAAGGTAGGTCGGATCTTCGATGAAAATAGTTTTTACTGATTTTTTTGGCTATCTGTAAGTTAATATCGTGTGAAAATGCAGGAATACAGTCCTCAATTATTCCGGGGGGTATTCCCTTTTTTGTGAGTTCTATTTCAACAATATTTGCACTTTTCTTTTCTGACCTTATGGCACCTGATATATAGTCCCTTGTATATTTTTTGTCATCTATATATCCGTAATGTGATAATTTCCCCAGGACTTTGTCTATAATTATATTCTCATATCCTTTTCTCATAAGATACATACTGATTTCATGTTTGGTTCGGGGTTTAAATGACAGATAGCGTAACCCCAGTTGTAATGCATGTTCTTCCTTGTTTTTTCCAGATGATTTAGATGAGTTGTTCTTATCCGTTTTCATATTTACCTCCCAGCTTTAGAATGTTTTTATAATATAATTATTATATACCATATAACTATCCCTTTGAAGGTTCCGTGTTTTTGTTACATTTTTTTATGGGAGAATACTTTTGGTTGGACAATGCTCTTGATTATCTATGATATAATTAATATGTTTAGTAGATATAAATTTCAAACATAAAAAAACAGGCATTCATGGAAGGAAAGAGGGGAACCTATGTATATCAAGGCTCCGATAAAAATAGATAAAAAAACAAAGGTCCTGGTAAAAAGATTAGAGCCGGATGATATTGCTGTAATTGATCATGATGATTTAGATGAGATTGCTGCAGAATCCCTTGTGGATAAAAAGATTATGGCTGTTATCAATTGTGGAAAATCTATTACCGGGAGATATCCAAATTTGGGCCCGAAAATATTATCTAATGCCGGTATCCCAATTTTTGATGTAGTTGAGGGTAATATATTTGATTCTATAAAGGAAGGGGATACCGTCAGGATTATAGATGAGCGGGTTTTTGTTGGGGACAATGTAATTGCTAATGTTGAATTCCTATCAAAGGATAAGATTAATGACTTACTGACGTCTGCAGAAGAAAATATAGAGATAGAATTAGAAAAGTTTATTGGAAATACCCTAAAATATGCAAACAGGGAAAAAGATTTTATTCTTGGTGGTTTGAAAATACCTAAAATAGATACAAAAATCAAGGGAAGACATGTTTTGGTAGTTGTAAGGGGGCAGAATTACAGGGAAGATTTAAAAACCATATTGTCATACATAAATGAGGTAAACCCTGTATTGATAGGTGTAGACGGCGGTGCGGATGCATTGTTCGAGTTCGGTTTAACCCCGCATATAATAATTGGGGATATGGATAGTGTCAGTGATGAATGTTTGAAAGAATGCAGGGAAATTATTGTACATGCTTATTTGGACGGAGATGCCCCCGGCATGAAAAGAATTGAAAATCTGGGATTGGAAGCGAAATTGTTTCCGGCCCCAGGTACCAGCGAAGATATAGCCATGTTACTTGCATACGATAAGGGTGCAGATCTTATTGTAGCTGTAGGTACACATTCAAATATGATTGATTTCCTGGAGAAAGGGAGGAAAGGTATGGCGAGTACGTTTTTGGTCAGAATGAAGGTGGGTTCCAAATTGGTAGATGCTCGCGGCGTTAATAAATTATATAAAAGTAATATTAAGCTTAAATATATTGTCTGGTTTGTTATAGCAGCCTTAATTCCAATTTTAGCTATTATACTTGTATCTCAACCAATTCAAAATATACTCAGGCTTATAAGTATCAGGCTGCGGATGCAATTTGGTCTATAGGAGGGATATCTATGGGAGTTAACATTAAGTACTATATCATTTCTATTGCTGCTATATTTATTTCATTAGGCATAGGTATATTTGTAGGTTTTAATATGAATGGGGAAGAATTATATTTAAAACAGCAGCAGGCCCTTGTTGAAAGTTTGGAGGACAGATTTATCGAGTTTAAAAGCGATCAGAAAAATTTGGAGAAAAATATCCGGGATCTGAGCATTGAAAAGGAAAAATTGAGTATTTTTGTAGGAAATATATTTTATGAAGTAATTCATGATAAGTTGGAAGGATTAAATACTGTTATTATAGAGACCGCTGATCACTATTTCTATGATGATGTTAATGAAACATTAAAATTATCCGGTATTTCCGTACCTGTACACATAAAATATATGGATAAAATATACAATGTTACAGAGGAGCAACTACAGGAAATTAATTATTCAACAGGAGCAGAGTTGAAAAAGAACGAAGATTTGGTCAGTTTTGTAAACAATGAAATAATTGATTCTTTTATATCCAGAGACATAAACGATTCCTTGAAATTTTTAATTGACCGGGAATATATACAATACGATTATGATTTTGATGAGTTTGAAAACTTTAAAATGGACAACATTGTTATAGCCGGAAGTGATGTAAAGGACAATGGACATAGGATTGAGAAATTAAATGTAAATCTTATAAAAGGACTGCAAGAACAGCAATTTAGAATAATAGGAGTAGAAAAATTCGATACAGAACAATCTCAAATTCCTGTGTTTAAGGAATTGAATATTTCAACAGTTGACAATATCGACAGTAGGATGGGCAAAATCTCACTAGTGTACCTGTTAGAAGGTGCCCAGGGACATTATGGGGAGAAGTTAACAGCTGATTCATTGGCTCCGTTTGTTGTTATAGATCCCAGCGAGGAGTGAAAGGTTTGAATAAGGTAGTAACAGTAATCGTGCCCGCATATAATGAGGAAGAACGTATAAGGGATACAATTTTGGCTATAAAGAGCATTGAATATATAAATCATATATATGTAATCAATGACGGTTCTACAGATAAAACATGTGAGAATATCCGCGACATAGACAATATAAACATAGTAAATCAACCCTCAAACAAAGGTAAAGGTGAAGCACTACATAGAGGTTTGCAGTTAACATTGGATGAATCCGATATTATTGTTTTTGCAGATGCGGATTTGGGAAAGAGTGCGAGAGGTATCAGAAAATTGATCACCCCTATATTGGAGGACAGGGCGGATGTTACAATAGCCAAATTTCCGCCGGCCAGATATAAAGGCGGGTTCGGCTTCGTAAAGAAACTTGCCAAAGAAGGTGTTTTTATAAATACGGGTAAAAGAATGGATACGGCACTTTCAGGACAGAGGGCCTTCAAAAGTGAGGTTCTGCAGCAAATAAACAGCAGCTACAGAGGCTTTGGTGTAGAGTTGGGAATGATAATAGATATATTGAACAGAGGGTACAGTATTATGGAAGTGGATGTTGATATGTACCATAATGAAACAAGGAGGAATCTGTCAGGGTTTATTCACCGTGGAAAGCAGTTTTGGCAGATACTTACCGTATTAATACCCAAAACTATTTCTACAAGGTTAAAAAGAAGGTGATTTTTTGGATGCTATTATTTTTATTATCGGTTTGCTGACTACAATTGCAATAATTCCTTTAATAAGGAATATGCTGTTGTCGGCAGATGTTACGGAAAAAAACTATAAGGGACATACAATCCCGGTGAGCATGGGTATTACCTTTATTCCGGTTGTTATTATAAATACTATTATACTCAATTATTTTTTTAGAAACAATTCTGACGCACAACAACTACTGTTAGTTTTTTTGGTGGGTATTATGACTATTGCAGTTGTGGGGTTGATTGATGATCTTGCAGGCAGTAGAAGTACATTAGGTTTTAAGGGTCATATAAAATCTCTTTTAAAAGGAAAACTAACTACAGGAGGGCTGAAAGCCGTTGTAGGCGGGTTGGTTTCCTTGTTTATAGGCAGTTTATTTTCATCTCATGTGTTCGAGATTATAGTTAATGCTCTTATAATTGCATTGTCTACCAATTTGATAAATTTACTGGATTTGAGACCCGGTAGGGCAATAAAGGGGTTTTTGTTGATTGCCCTGTCGTTTGTTTTTGTTGGATTATCGAACGAAGTCAGAATTATATTAATATCGTTCATTGCTTATACAATAGCTTACTTGCCGCAGGATATAAGGGCAAAAAGCATGATGGGTGATGTGGGTTCCAATGCTTTGGGTATTATACTGGGAATTGTGGTGGTAGTTAGTTATACCATTATTACCAGATATATTGTATTGGGGATATTAATTTTAATTCATATCTTTACAGAAAGATACTCCCTAACCGAAATAATTGAGAGAAACCCCATTCTCAATTATATTGATGAGTTAGGGCGTTAAAATGATAGTGCGATCAATATAAAGTGTGTTGGGATGTCAATGGCAACAGCATAGCAAATATAAAACAAGTTAGGACATTAGGGTGATAGCATGATTAATATAAAACGCGGCAAAGTGATTAAAATCATTAACAAATTAAAAGGACGCACAGATATTTTGGTAAATATAGATAACAAAGAGGAAAAAGCAATCAATTATGATTATTTAACGGGGGCCGTTGAGGTAAATGATGACGTTGTTTTGAATACAACGGCGGTGGAACTGGGTCTGGGTACAGGAGGCTACCATTTTGTCATATATAATTTAGACGGCGGTTATCAAAATGCCGAGGAGAAGGGTCATATTATGAAACTCAGATATACCCCTTTCCAAATTAAAACCTTTGCGACAGAGGAACAGGATAGTATCCATCATGATGTGTTTCATAAGTTTAAATCTCTGAATGGTATGCCTTTTATAGTAGGTACATTACATAGTATGTTGATTCCGATTGCCTCTACTTTGAAATATTTGAATGCTGATCTGAAAATTGCATTTATTATGACCGATGGGGCGGCACTCCCGCTTTATTTCAGCAATAATGTACATGAATTAAGGAGAAAAAATATTATTTACAAAACTATAACCCTAGGTCATGCATTTGGTGGGGATTATGAAGTTGTAAACATATATAATGCCCTGATAACTGCTAAGGAAATAGCTGAATGTGATATTGCGATTATAACCATGGGGCCGGGAATTGTGGGTACGGGTACCCCCTATGGATTTACCGGAGTTGAACAGGGATATATAGCCGATGCAGTTAGTGACTTAGGTGGTATACCTATAGTTGTTCCCAGGATAACATTTGAAGATAAAAGAAAGAGGCATTATGGATTGAGCCATCACAGCATAACTGTTCTTGGGAAAATAATGAAAACAAAGGCCAATATTGCACTACCCGGATTTTCCGGACAATATGAAAAAATTATTGAAAAGCAGCTGTTGGAAAATAATTTAATGGAAAAACATAATATATTCAGGGTTGAGAAAGATATATTAGAACAGGCCTTGGAACATTATAAACTGAAGGTCAGTTCAATGGGCAGAGGGTTAGATGATGACCCTGAATTTTTTGCTACCTGCAGCGCTCCGGCCATTTATGTTATGGAGTCTATAATAACAAACCATTAATTTGGTTATTTTCTCACAAAAAAAGGAATATGTTAATAGGGGGTTGAAAACTATGATTGTTGAAGAAAAAACCGTAAAATCCGAAGAGATTTACAAGGGTAAAATAATTGATGTAAGATTAGATACTGTGGAACTGCCGGGGAAAAAATACTCTACCAGAGAAATAGTTGAACATCCCGGGGCTGTAGGGGTGATTCCAATTACACCTGATAATCAAATTGTTTTGGTGAAACAGTTTCGCAAGGCGGTAGAAGAATTTCTACTTGAGATTCCGGCAGGTTTAATAGAACATAAAGAAGAGCCGAGTCAATGTGCTGTTAGGGAACTAAAAGAAGAGACCGGCTATACAGCCAACAATTTAGAAAAACTTTTTGAATATTACTCGAGTCCCGGTTTTTCCAATGAAAAAATACATATTTATTTGGCAGAAGACATAACCGAGGGTGTTGCCCGGCCTGATGAGGGGGAACATATCAGAATTATAAAGATGCCGGTAAATGAGGCTCTGGAAAAGGTTAGAACAAATGAGATAAAGGACAGCAAAACAATAATGGCAATATTGGCCTATTTCGGTCTTTGCAATTAAAATATGCATTTGGACAAGAAAGGCATAAACTTTCTTTGGTAAGCATAATATTTTATAACGCATATAAAGTTATATGCTTCGGTTTTATTTATATGCTGATAAAACCATTCTATAAAAATGTACCGAGGGAAGGGATTCATTTATGCCAACTGCCGTAATTAACTTGGTTAAAAAACATATAAAAGCTAATGTGGTTATTTATTTTGTGATTATATTATGTCTGTTAATAGGAATATCAGTAGGGGGTTTTACAGTAAAGATTATAAACACAAACCATAAACAAGAGTTAGTATCCTATCTGAAAGGATTTTTTGGACTTTTTCATAATAGTTCTATAAGGAGCAGCGATATATTTTCCCAATCCTTAATAAATAATTTTCAGTTATTGGTTTTGTGTTATATACTTGGAATATCAATAATAGGTGTTTTAGGAATTTTTTTTATTATAGCGTTTAAAGGTTTTGTAATTGGATTTACTGTCGGGTTATTAATAGAACAATTTAAATTTAAAGGATGCCTTTTGTTTTTATTTGGGGTCCTGCCGCAAAATTTAATTATTATCTCTACATTTATTGCAGCCTCTGTCCTGTCATTGTCTTTCGCTCTGGCATTTATAAAAAACAGATTAAATAAAATAAAACATAAAAATCCCTATAAAGGTTTTCTAAAATATACTGCGACATATTTGATTTTGGGTGCATTAATTTTAGTTGCTGTTTCAATCGAGGCTATTATTTCACCTATATTTATCAAAACAATAAGTAAATACATTAAGTAAAATATTTTATCCCGGGGCCTGGCTACAGGCCCTTATTTAGTGGTGAGGTTTGCTCAAATTTTATATGCCTATATCCGAAAACCACAAAAAGTCTACATGGGGGTTTAGTATGCCATAAAAAACAGATTGGGATATAAATATTGTATAAAAGCAATTTATAGATATATTAATGGGGTATAATGAAATAAACAGAGGTGAAGAGGAGTGGCGAATAGGGTAATTTTGTTTGTAATAGACAGCCTTGGTATTGGAGCTTTGCCCGATGCAAAAAAATTTGATGATATAGGGGCAAATACTTTAGGTAACATTGCAATAAGCCAAGGCGGCATAAATTTACCAAACTTACAGAATATAGGCTTGGGAAATATAGATGGCATAGTGGGGATACAACCTGTGGAATCACCCACAGGAGTTTTTGGCAGGGCAAATGAAATTTCAAATGGAAAGGATACCATTACAGGGCATTGGGAAATAGTGGGCCTACATTTAACCAAACCTTTTAAAACCTTTCCAAATGGATTTCCCGAGGATATAATAAACCAACTGGAAAATAAAATCGGAAGAAAAATTTTAGGAAATAAACCGGCTTCCGGTACTATAATATTAGATGAATTAGGTGAGGAACATATGAAGACGGGATATCCTATTGTCTATACCTCTGCTGACAGTGTATTGCAGATTGCTGCTCATGAATGCGTAATTCCTCTGGAGGAGTTGTATTCAATTTGTGAAATTGCCAGAAAGATTATGACGGGGGACAATACTATAGCCAGAGTAATTGCGAGACCCTTCGTAGGAGAACATGGAGGATTTGTCAGGACCCATAACAGGAAGGATTATTCTTTGGAACCCCCGCGAGAAACTCTGTTAGACATTGCAAAAAGAGAAGGGTTGGATGTAATAGCAATAGGGAAGATAAGGGATATATTTAATGGGAGAGGAATTACGGATTTTGTATATACAAAAGGTAATATGGATGGAATTGATAAAACAATTGAATATATAAACAAACCTAACCGGGGTATTATTTTTACAAACCTGGTTGATTTTGATTCTCTCTATGGACACAGAAGGAACCCGAAAGGATATAAAAAGGCTTTGGAGGAGATGGACAGACGAAT
>CAYOQX010000050.1:8271-10232 GCA_964406195.1 uncultured Alkaliphilus sp.
GGAAATGACCCAACTTATAAGGGAACAGATCATACGAGGGAATATGTTCCGATTCTGGTGTATGGAAATAAAATAAGAAAAAACATAAATATAGGAACCAGGGATACCTTTTCTGATATATCTGCAACAATTTCGGATATTTTTGGAATAGCATCTACAGGTAAGGGGAAAAGTTTTAAAAATTTAATTATGTAGATGAAATAATTCTTAATGGAGGTGCCGGTTGTGAAAAGGTATTTTAAAGAGATCTCGGAGGCAAAATATTATATAGAAAATAATATAAACATTAAACCGACAGTTGGGTTAATCCTCGGTTCAGGCCTGGGTATGCTAGCAGATGAATTAGAAAATGCTGTTGTTATTGATTATAGAAATATACCTAATTTTCCGATTTCGACCGTAGAAGGCCATGAAGGACAATTGGTTGTCGGAAAATTGATGGATAAACAAGTTATAGCCTTAAAAGGAAGACTTCACTACTATGAAGGCTATACAATGAACGAGATTACATTTCCGTTAAGGGTAATGATAAGTTTAGGGGCTGAGCAGATAATTGTTACAAACGCAGCAGGTGGGATTAACAAAAACTTTATTCCAGGTGACCTGATGATAATAAAGGATCATATTGATTTCGGATTTGACAATTCTCTGATTGGATTTGACGGTAATAATTCAGGGTCGAATTTTTCAAATATAACGGATGCTTATAGTAGGGATCTGATAACCTTGGCTAAAAAAATTGCTGGGGAAAATAATATAAATATTAAGGAGGGAACATATGCATTTCTAACAGGGCCTACCTATGAAACACCTGCTGAAATAAGAATGTTGGATATTTTGGGTGCCGATGCCGTGGGTATGTCTACAGTACCTGAGATAATGTCTGCAATTCATGGGGGTGCAAAAACTTTAGGTATATCTTGCATTACAAATATGGCATCGGGCATTTCAGACACACCCTTGAATCATAACGGCGTTATTGCAACGGCTCAAAAAAGCAAAAATAGATTTATTACATATATTAAAGAGATAATAAGGAATATTTAGAGGAGGGATAACTTGGATAATCTATTGATGGAACTCGATGAAACAAAGAAATATTTATTAAATTTTATAGATAAGTCCCCGGAGATAGGTTTGATTTTAGGTTCAGGGCTGGGGGTATTGGCCGATGAAATAACAGATCCCACTATTATTGACTATGGGGACATACCCAACTTTCCGATTTCAACCGTAGAAGGCCATGCAGGCCAATTGGTTATTGGAAAGTTGATGGATAAGCAAGTTATTGCAATGAAGGGCAGATTTCATTATTATGAGGGATATTCCATGAAAGAAGTAACATTTCCTGTAAGGGTAATGAATGCTTTGGGTGTAAAGCTGCTGCTGGTAACCAATGCCTGCGGTGGTCTTAATTTGAATCTGTATCCGGGAGCACTTGTAGTTATAAATGACCACATCAACATGACAGGAAAAAATCCATTAATCGGCCCAAATTATTCAGAATTGGGGCCCAGATTTCCTGATATGTCGGATGCTTATGATGATGAACTGATCCAATTGGTTCATCAGGTTGGAGAAAAAATCGGTATCGAAACCCATGAGGGTGTATATGTTTCTATCAGCGGTCCCTCCTATTCATCAAAGGCCGAATCAAAAATGTTTCAATTGATAGGGGCTGACACAATAGGTATGTCCACGGTTCCTGAGGTTATAGTTGCCAAACACGGAGGGATGAAAGTCATAGGTATATCCTGTGTAACCGACATGGCTATTTTAGAAGGGAGCGAAACTATAAGTCATGAGCAGGTAATAGAGGTTGCCAACAGGACAAGACCCAAATTTATAGAACTGGTCAAAGCGGTTGTTAATGAGGTAGTTCTATGATGAATATGTACAGTTTAATATTGAAAAAGAGGAATGGCGGGATTTTGTCCAAGGAAGAGATAAATTATTTTGTA
>CAYOQX010000051.1:0-10167 GCA_964406195.1 uncultured Alkaliphilus sp.
TTTATTATTATATTTTCGTATAGATATTTTGGAAAAAGTTATATATATTTAATATTTAATGTAAAATAATTGTCGAATAAAAAACATAGAGGAGAATTCTCAACTTGGTATAGAGTGGCTATCAAAATCACAAATATATGGCTAGTGGTAGGATCAGATAGGAGGGAAGTAGAACTGAGATAATCGATAATGGTAAGCGCGTTATATATAAATATAGGAATATTATTTCAAAATAATTTATAAAGATACAATTTAATTGTTTTCGAACAATTATTTGGCATTATCCACTATATTCCTTTGATTGCATTTTATGTAATACAATGTTAAAATAAAACCGACCTATAAAAATCATTCAGTGATTATAGGATTAAAAAGAGGAGAATATAAAAATGTGGAAAAAAATGAATAAGGTTTGCTCATCTATATTGATGATAGTCATGATTGTTACGATACTTCCGTTGCACACCTTTGCTGTCGAAAATGGGGCAACGGTAATAATACCTATTGGCGAGTCAGAAAGTAACAAGCCACAAAGTAACGGCAATAATGTTAGAATTAGATCACTTTCCAGTATAACACCGATATATATTTCATCGGGCGCCGTCAGTACTTCACTCGGAAGCATAAATAAACCGGACGATATTACCTCAAAAGTAGAGGCCCGCATACAGGCGGTAGATGTCTATAATACTGTAGTCGCCCAGACTACTAGTTTTACAATTTATGAATGGGACACAACCATTGGTAATAAAACACTGTTTTTGCTGGATTTGCTTGAAGAAGGCTCGTATCCACTTCAGGTAGTATATGGTGATGTCCAAAATCCGGTAACGGTTCCATTAAATTACTCCTTAACTGTTGTTGATGCCCCTGTCATTACCTATGGGCACATTTTAAATCTTGCAGCAGGCACAAACCCTTTTCAAATCGTTTTAGAGGTTACCGGTTATGATGGAAATGCGGATAATTTTTCGTTTTCTCTTTTGGATGAAAGTGAAAATGGAATTTACTGCACAGCAACACATATGGGAACGTATGGATATAATTATAATGTTACACGAATTACATACAGTGTTGAACCACAATCTTCAATAACCGCAAATATGCAATATTCGTTGAAAATTTCTACAAAAAGCGGGGGGCTCTATTCCAACATAAGTAACATTTCAACGAAGGCATCTGAGAAGATTAGCCCGGAAATCGCTATTCTTGAAGTAACTCCTGATGATAAAGAAATGGGTGGACTTATTATTAAAGTAGGAGGTGTTAACGATAAGGATGAATACACCGTTACCGTAGCACAAGGGAGAAGCAGTTCTAGTGATAACTATGTTTATAAGGGGACAGAGTCTCCGGTAATGGAAAATGGCAATGGCATTTTTTATATAACATTGACTAAAAATGAACTGGTCCTACCGTTGTCCGCTTATGGAGATACCCACTTTTATATTGAAATCAGCGACAGTGAGGGAAACGAAGATAAATTATATTTTTATAATAGAGATTTTTATGACAATCAATATTCCCGCTTATCTCTTGATAAAGTAAGTGATACCAAATATGCTTTTACACTCACCGGGGAAAATATGCTTCTAGATTTATATGAAACAGATGATCTGTCTTTTACATTAAAGAAATATGTAAGTGGCAGCGGATATACAGAAGTAGGAACAACAACAGGTACAATTTCAAAATCAAACTATACCGACAAAGATTCCATTTTCTTTGAATTTACAGGAACATTCAATACTGATGAGGAACTTTTCAACGGAACAACTTATTATATTTTTCATGAAGACGAAAATTTAGCACAGACATCGATAATTTCAGGTGAACAAGCAACTACACTGGATATCAGCCGTCTGAATGTAAATTGTTTTGATTATGAGACAAAAACATTCTATTTTAATTTTGAACAATGTCCCGTAGATGTTACATTAACCGGTAGTGCAAGTACAGCAACAGCACAGTTATATGATTTAACAACAGAGAAAATAGTATCGGAAACTGAAACTGTTTCAGGGGTTCTGAATAGTGATGGAAATTATGAGTTTTCGTTTATCATTACCAAACCACCGATATTAGATACTACCCATGATTACATTATTCGTTTCGTAAGCGATGGGAAGACAATAACATCGGATAAATTTAGTTCAACATATGCGGTCATTAAATATGATGACAGCATATTATTCCCGAATTCTTACCGAATAATGAAACCTGTATTTGCAGGTGATACAAGCCTTGTATTTAGGTTCTATATGTCGGATTTTAAAAATATCACCTTGGATTATTTTAAAGAAAATCCGATAGATATAGTAAATGAAGCCAATGAAACCTCGCTGTTGTATACACCGGGATCATCTATCTGTAAGAATTATTATTGGTATTTAACATTAGATTTGGCAGTACCCATCACCTTTGGTACCTATAGATATCAATCCTATAATACTTTTAAGGCCCTGCCTTCCAACATTCCGGTTTTAGGTGGTACCGGGGTTGATTCGGAAACGAGGACAATCTCAATAATTGATTGTTCTAATTTAAGCGATTCGGAGTATACTGCTGTTTTATATGATACTGCCGAGAATGGTTATGGAAAATTGGCAGATTTAACGCTATTGCTTAAGGATAGTAATACATTAGTAGTATCCGATGGGCTTCCGGCAGATTTAGCAAATGGTTCCTATACCGTAGAGGTAAGGTCAGATGGTTTCTATCTCGGTACGGTATACCTTCATATTAATTGGAACAGTGATGATATAATCAAATGTATAATTAAAGGCTATCACTTGCAATATGACGGTACATATTATCGCATGGTTGAAATTACTTATCAAACAACCAATGAAGAAATTTATATTTATACAAACAACCCGGGGTATTCCCACGTTCGTTACTCTGAAGATATCAGTTTTAGCGATGCAACTTATTCGACTGTCCGACAGTATTATAATCAGCCATTTAAATTGAGCGATGGGAACGGGACTAAAACAATCTATGTTCAGTTTAAAGCCCCGGACGGTAAGGAAAGTGAAATATATACCTGGAGTTGCGAAAAGGTCGAAAAGATAATAGAACCCTCTATTATTGACGCATGGATATCAATAGATGACACTGAAACTATGTTTATACCGGATAATACCGATTTTACTATAAATATTATTTCTAATTCCCAGTTATCCGATGCTTATGTTGAATTTGTCAAGACTGGTGGTTCAATATATTACGAACAATTTCCACTTGTTTATCAAGGCCCCGTTGAAAAAGGATATCTATTTCAAAAAGATTTTAACAGCGACGACTTTATATTTAGATATTATGATTTTAAAACCATAAATTGCTATCTTACCGATATCAAGGGGGATGAACAGGAGAAAAAATCCCTTCCTGTCATGTTCGGTGAGCTTGAAAATATTTATTTTACTGAATGGGACTTGTATAGAGGAATTGTCTATACCAACCAAACAAGTTATGATGTTAAAGGTTATGCCTCACCTGATTCAACGGTTACCATAACCTGCAATGATCAGGAGTTTATTACGACAGCAAATTCAGTAGGATTTTTTGTTATAACAATAAACATCGCGGATGAAGGCGAATATAAAATCACTGCACAGGACAACAAGGGCTTGACAACGTATGATTATAGAGATTTTTACTTAAAATCGGACAGAACCGCTCCAATAATTGACACTCTAAAGGCCACAACGGTAGATGGAAATATTATTTTGAGCTGGTCCACATCTTCAGATGATGTTGCATATTATCTCATTTGGAAGGATGATGCGGCTGTAAAACGTGTAAGCGATAACTATACCTCTACCAACTATATTACGGCAGGAGGTATCGGCTCAACTTTTAAGGTAGTTGCGGTAGATTGGGCGGGCAATCAATCAGAAGCAAAAATAGTTACTACCGGGGATACAGAGCCTCCGACAGCACCCGGAACCCCAACTATAACCAAACGGGGAACAAAGAGTATTGCGTTTGGCTGGGCTGCATCGACCGATAATGTTGCTGTTCATAAATATGAAATTTATCGAGATGATGATTTAATTGATACCGTAGGGTATTCAACTTTATCTTATAACGATACGGATTTGGTCGAAAATACGGAGTATCAATATAAGATATATGCCTTGGACCGTGCGGGAAATCGATCAGACGCAGCGAAAGCAAGTTTATCTACTGCTGCATTAATAATTTCTACAAGCACCATCTTTGATTCTGAATATATCAAAGAGGAAAAGCCGGATGGTGTCGGCGTAAGCATGACCTTAGATACTTCGGATGATTTATATTTTGTTACCGATGTAGTGACAAAGCTGCAATATAAACTCCAAACGGCAGAAAACTGGTCGGAACTGGAGCTTATAGGTACATCCGGTTCCAGGTCCGGCACATGGACCATCGAAGAATTGCCAATCGGTGAATATGCTGTACGTTTTTATGCAATAGACACCGAAGGTACAGAAAAAACTACAGCAGAAGTGACTGTTGAAATAAATCATGACATGGAACCCCCTACAATAACAATTTATACCCCCTCTGAAAGTGAAATTCTTAGTGGCAAAGATCTTGAAATTAGCGGATTTTCAGCAGATAATGTTGAGGTCAATAGGATTGAATTATCATATTCAATTGATGGCGGTTCAAATTTTACAGATATTACAACATTAATTAATGAAAAGACATCAGGACGAAAGAATTATGATTGGACTTATATTTTTGATGCGACAGCACTGCCTTCCGGTGAAATTGTGATAAAGGCCGTTGCATACGATGGTAGGGAGAATAGAGGCGAAACAACGGTTTCATTCATTTTGGACAATACTCCTCCGGATACGCCGTACGGTTTTTATATTTCGGGAACCGATGAATATATTGGCATATTGTGGAGTTACCCTGATCAAGAGTTAGATTCCGATTTCAGCGGATTCAGGGTTTATCGCGCCGATTCAATAGATGGAGAATATTCAATGATCTCCGAACAAGAGAAAATAAATTATTTTGATACTGTTGAAAAAGGAATCGTTGCTAACACCAGGTACTATTACTATGTTACGGCTGTAGATATACGCGGCAATGAAAGTGAACCTACAGTAACACTTTCAGGGATTATTGAGACGGATTTGACTCCGCCTACGATTGCCAGTTATCTGCCCCGGCAAGGCGAAGAACTGTGCAATACAGCAACACTCTCCGTTTCTCTTTACGACAACAGTTTATTAAAGCATTTAGACATTAAGTACCGCGAAGTCGGAAGTACAGATTGGATCGACTTGGCAACCCTTTTAACAGATGAAGTTTCTGCTGTGCTAACATATATTTGGGATGTGGGCAACCTTGATGTTGGTAATTATCAAGTAAAATTGACCGCAGAAGATATATCCGGACTAACTAGCGAACAGATAGTGACATACACGATAAGGGCTTATGCATTACCGGTTACTCCTACTAACGTATCTGCCACAGCTGCAGGACATCGGGAAATTGCTCTGGCATGGGATTACACGGGAGATTCCTCGTTACTTACAGGATTTCGTATTCTCCGCAAAGGGCATTCTGAAGAAGAGTACACTTCTGTGAAATACATAAAGGATGCTGCAGCAACCTCTTATATCGATAGTGGCTTGGCCATCGGTGAAGAATTCAGTTATAAAATTGAAGCTGTCGATAAATGGGATGCTACAGCGGAAAGTAGCGTTGTTTCGGCATTAGCACCTTCGAACGATACAGAAAATCCCGTTGCGGTAATTGCCGCAACCGGTTTAACAATAGCAAAGGATAAAACTATAACATTAACCGGCTCCGGAAGCACTGACAACGATGAACTAGCATCCTACAGTTGGGATTTTGGTGATGGCAACATCGGAGCAGGGGTGACAGTCAGTCATGCCTATACTTCAGCCGGAACATATACTGTAAAATTGGGAGTTGCCGATCTTGCAGGCAATACAGATACAGATACTGTCACTTTAGAAGTAGTGGATTTATCTATTACTAAAGATATGCATGAAATTACCCTAAATATTATAGACTCATCTACTACGGATCCACTAGAGGGTGCCGAGATTAAAATACGAAATAGAAATATACCCGAAGATTTGGAAACAACGGATATTATTTTAGCTACTGATAGCAACGGTCAAGCAAGTATTGTTTTAAAAGACGGTGATTACTCTATCCAGACTATCTATGACAGTTATCTTTTGCGCACGAACAACATTTCAGTATCGGCTGACTCCGATAAAAGCATTACCGTAGGGATGGCTCGTTCCAATATGCTTGTTGGAAGCCTCACATCTACTGAAATGACGTTACAAGAAATAAAAGAAGCAGGTATTGATATTGAAGATCCCGACAATCAACATGTGTATAAGTTTGCAGCAGTGTTGGAATTTACGCCGGTCAAGAACCAAACATATAGTATACCTATCAACTACTTTATAAACAATAAGGGCTCGATTCTTGGCTATGGTGCCGGCTGGGGAGGCGGCTTTGGAGGCTGCTTTGGTGGATGGAATATTGGAATCTTTCCCATTTCTAAAAACGTATATCTGATCATTTATGGTGAAGCTTGCTGGTTAAAGGAAATGTTCCATGTTCAACTACTCCTAACCAACACGTCAACCACAGATTATATTGAAGATTGCCATGCAGAATTGACTTTACCGGAAGGGTTGTCACTTGCAAGCATGTTGTCAAATGCTGGATCCCAGAATTCAGCCATTCAAAAAGTTAATGAAACGGGAACAATAGCGGAACAAGAAAACGCTACCGTTGATTGGTACGTAAGAGGCGACAAAGAGGGAGAATATAACCTCATTGCAACCGTCGAAGGCACATATATGCCTAACCCTGAACCATTTATAGTTACATACATTACAGAAAACCCGATAAAAGTTTGGGCCGGCAGTGCTTTGCATATGTACGTTGAAGCAGATAAGTATGCTATGAAGGGGTGGGATTATAAAGTAAATTTCCGACTCGAAAATGTATCATCAAAATCCATATATAACTTATCACTTGATATTTTAGGCGGCAAATTTGCGAGTGATTACAGCATCGAAGATCTTGAATACGAGGGAACTGGGGCTGATCTTGAGGGAACGTGGAATGAT
Organism: uncultured Alkaliphilus sp.; assembly: GCA_964406195.1. Taxonomy (GTDB): domain Bacteria; phylum Bacillota; class Clostridia; order Peptostreptococcales; family Natronincolaceae; genus JAAZJW01. The sequence continues at coordinate 7,128 of CAYOQX010000051.1, forward strand.
GGTGCTACGCTTAAAACAACTGAATTGGCACCAGGGCAATCAATCGAAGGAGTATTTACAATACGGTTTGAACACGATATCATTGAGAAAAATATTGTCTATATGCTGAATAGCATGTTTGGGCATACCCGGGAAGGAAGCACAACAGAAATTCCAATGACCCTTGTACTGGTGGATAATTTTTTCTGGTATTTGAATTATTCGGGAAAAGCGAATTATGTAAGCAGATTTAACTATACAGATGATTACTTCAAAAATACGTCGTATTACTACAATCATGATCTCGCAATAATGTCGTTAAATCTTGCAATGTCCGCTTTTAACAAATATGGAGTTGCGTATATAAATGCCAGCGACAATGTAAATGATCTATTAACTAAGATTGGATTTGAAGGCTTCGATACAAATAATGGATTCAAGATCCAACCTTCTACCGACTCTATTGGTGTAGCAGCAGCGAACAAACAAATAAAGACTGCAGAGGGAGATTATACGCTCATTGCTCTGGCCATTCGCGGAGGGGGTTATGAGCGAGAATGGGCAAGTAATTTTACTATCGGCAAAGAAAAATCAAATCATCAAGGGTTCAGAGAAGCTCGTGACGAAGTAATTAAGTTTTTACGGCAGTACATATTCTCTAAGGAGATTACGGGTAATATAAAGATTTGGATTACGGGCTATAGCCGTGCTGCGGCGACGGCTAATCTAACTGCTGCCAGACTCATGGATAATCACTTAGCACTATCCGGGCTTAATATTAGCTTAGTACCCGAGGATATTTTTGCATATTGTTTCGCAACGCCCATGGGCACAACAATAAATAACAAAGATTCACTTTACCTCAATATAATCAATATAGTCAATCCTAACGATCCAGTGACGATGGTTGCTCCAGCAAAGTGGGGTTATAGTAGATACGGAGCAACATTTTATCTGCCGTCTTCTTTGTCTGAGCTCAATTATCAAAGTTATCTTGATAATATGCTTAACGAATATTACAAACTGGGTGGAATGAAAGACAAAGGATATGGAGTGGACAATTTTGTCATGTGTGCTAAAATCATACCTGTTTGCTCACAGGAGTATTTTTTTGAAAGGTTTATTCCCTTTCTCACAGAATACATCCTTATTTCTCCCGATATATATACTGAACTTTTTCAGAATAACATGCGCAGTATAGGGGAAACATTGGGGAAAAAAGGATTTATACTAGAATATGTAAATTGGACATCAGCATGGATACTAATAGAACTGGAGCACTTGCGTCCTGATTATCTTGATACATTGATTATAAATTTTGATAGATTAGGTGAAGCGCATTATCCCGAATTATATCTGGCGTGGATGCGGTCAATTGAAGGAAATATACATACAAATTACAGTAACGGAAAATACTATAGGCTTTGTCTTAATTGCCCAGTTGATGTAGATGTCTACGATGCTGATGGAAATTTGATTGCAGGCTTTGTTAATGATATTCCGCAAAATATAACTGGAAGTACAATATTTTCAATATTGGATGAAGATGGACAAAAAGTGATATGTCTTCCCTATGGGCTAGATTATACAATTGTTATTAATTCAACCGGAAATGGGATGATGACTTATACAATAGGAGAGTATAGCCCTGAATCAGGTAGTATGACTAGAATTGTTAACTACTATGACATACCAATCTCAGAGGGAAATACATTAACCGGAATCATAACATCTCCTGTTGGTGAAGGCAGTACAATTTACACACTCACCGGAAATGACGGAATTGAAATACAAAAGTCTAAAGAGCTTTCAGGGGATGATATTGAACATTGTAATCTAACAATCATCACTGAAGGCGCTGGTGAAGTAAGCGGGTATGGCCTAAGGTATGAAGGTGAATATGCCCTTGTAACAGCTACTCCAGACCCTGGATATGCTTTTAAAGGTTGGTATCATGGTAGCACCCTAGTGTCGTCTGATGTGAATTACCGTGTTTGCGTTTTATCTGATGTAACATTAACAGCAGTATTTGAGAAAATTGGTAGCAGTAACGGAAATGGCCATAAAGGCGGTAGTGGTGATTCAGGAACAAGTGCTATCACCGGTAGTGCTACTGAAGCAAAACCGACTATTGAGCATAACGATGGTGGCGATATAACTATCGACGAAAATGGTAATGTTGAAATCGTTCCCGATGATGGCTATATTGTTAAAGAGATTTACATCAATGGCGAATTAGTAACAACAGAAGCACTGAAGAACTTGAAAGTGACTGATAAAGTTGAGGTTGTTTTTGAAAAAGTGGCCGAATGGGTTAACCCTTTTACTGATGTGAGTGAGTCAGATTGGTTTTATGAAGCTGTAAAATATGTAAGCATGAACAATCTTATGGTAGGAACAGGTGATGAAACATTTGAACCAAACACAACACTCAGTCGTGCAATGTTGGTGACAATTCTGTGGCGTCTCGAAGGTGAACCTGAACCTCTTGGTTTTAATCCATTCACTGATTTAACTCAGGATTGGTATAAAGATGCGGTAATCTGGGCAAGTGAAAATGGCATCATCATGGGCTATGGAAATAACATATTTGCCCCTGATGACAATTTAACACGTGAACAGATGGCAACGGTTCTGTATCGTTACAGTCAATTTAAGGGTTATGATGTATCAGCTAAATCTAATTTGGCGGGATATAATGATATATCAGAAATAAGTGATTGGGCACTAGATGCGATGAGATGGGCAAATTCAAATGGACTAATTGTCGGAAGAAGTCCATCGATACTTGCTCCAAAGGGTACAGCCACTCGTGCGGAGATAGCAACGGTAATAAAAAGATATTTACAACGATAAATTAGATGGATTTAAAATTTTCTAAAGATTTTATACTAATAAATTATCTGCAACAAAAAAGGGACGGGAGCAATCATCTACCCTTTACTATAAGGCAAGATGATTGTAAATGAAAACAAAAAAGAAAAACCTGTTAATCGGTTGTATTAACCTTTACAATATTCCAAAAATAGTATAATATTAAAAATACGGGCAGAGTGGATAT
>CAYOQX010000052.1:0-1832 GCA_964406195.1 uncultured Alkaliphilus sp.
ACTGTCAAATTTTTCGGTCAAGGGCATTACCATGTTATACATAGAAATCATTCGTTCATTTTTTACTTTGTATTCCCCTTTGACCTGCTTTACTACCAATTCACTATCAGAATAACAAACTATTTTTTTTATTCCCAAGTCCAATGCAATTTCCAATCCGCGACTGAGGGCCTTATATTCCGCCACATTGTTTGTTTGCTCACCTATGTATTGGCTGATTTCTTTTATTACATTTCCATCTTTATTTTCTATTATTATACCTATGCCCGCTATACCCGGATTGTTCCTGGCTCCCCCATCGGTATACATTATCGCTTCTTCCATTTTTATCACCTTTTCCATCATATGTTTTCTATTATACAGACCATCATTCTCGCACCCCGGCAAACATATTCGTTTCCACTCAACAGATAAAAAATGGGATTATACACCATACTTATACAACTTGAAATGGGTCAATATTTACAGATGATTCTATTATATCAATACTTATCCCTATTTTGTTTATTTCTTTCCTTAAATATTCCGCAATAAAACGTGTGAAAACTTTTTCACTATCATAATGCCCTATGTCTATTATATTTGTTGCTTGTGAAATAGCATCCTGAGCATCATGGTATTTTACATCCCCGGTAATCACACACTGACACCCTTTGTTCGAGGCCGTTTCGATCAGGTCTGCACCGCTTCCGTTAATAACCGCCACCTTTTCGATAATTGCATCCGGGTCTCCTGATATCTTAACATATTTAATATCCATTTGTTTTTTAATTTCCGTCGCTAATTTTCCCAAGGTTTTTGGTTCATATAATTTCCCGACCCTTCCGATACCCCTGGCCGGGCCCTCATTTACCAAGGGATAAATATCGTAGGCAACCTCCTCATATGGGTGTGTTTCTATTAAGACTTCAATTATTTCCCTCAGTTTTTCGCCGGGAACTATGGTTTCTAACCTGATTTCCTCTACTTTTTCCAGCTGTCCCTGTTTTCCTATAAACGGGTCTGTACCTTCTAACGGTTTAAATGTACCCGTACCATCAACCCTAAAGGTACAATGGCTGTAGTTGCCTATATGTCCGGCTCCCGCATTACTGATAGCCTCCGCAACCCTTTTTTCATAACCTGATGGAACAAAAACCGCAAGCTTATAGTATAATGTTTTTCCTGTTATATCTAAAACCTCTATATCCTGAATGTTTAATTGTTTTACAACGTAATCGTTTAAACCCCCGGATGCTATATCCATGTTTGTATGAGCGGCATAGACGGCAATCTCGTTCCGAATTGCTTTGTATATAAGCCTGCCTTTCATATCATCTTTTAAAATACTCTTTAACGGTGAAAAAATCATAGGATGGTGGGTAACAATCATATCAACTTTCTCTTCTATTGCCTCATCCAAAACGGCATCCGTTATTTCTAATGTTGTTAAAATTTTATTTATAACATCCCCCCTGTACCCTAACTGTAAACCGACACTGTCCCATTCATATGCATAATCCAAGGGGGCTAATTTCTCAATAATATCGGTTATTGTTTTTACTGTTGAAGACATAAAATCACATCCTTAAATCTTTTAATTTTTATTCTTACCTCCAAATAAAATTTTTTACAAAATCTACCGTAATATTTTAAAACTGATATTCCAAAACTATATGCAAAGGAGGTAGTCCCATGTCAAATACCCAAAAGAGACCCAGGAGAATTGTACCCCCGAGAAAAATGATAGGTTTCAGCTGGGGGGGAACAACCCAGGAATGGGAGGAAGAAGCTGACCAGGTAATGCATATTTTTCAGGATCAACTGGATATTCAAGAATCTGATGAAGAACT
>CAYOQX010000052.1:1842-10054 GCA_964406195.1 uncultured Alkaliphilus sp.
ATAAAATTGATTATGCCCATAAAAAACGTTACTGGAATGATTTTGACCATGAAGAATACTACTGGAATGATTACATTCACAGGGAACATTACAGGGATGATGATTAATAGATATATTTATTAATATTTCGATTGTTGGATTATTAAAAATAGATTCGCATTTTTAATCTGCGAATCTATTTTATAATTTATATTTATTCTAAATAATCTTTTAATTTTTTGCTTCTGCTTGGGTGTCTAAGTTTTCTTAAAGCTTTGGCCTCAATCTGCCTTATACGTTCCCTGGTTACATCAAACTTTTTGCCTACTTCCTCCAAGGTCCTTGCTCTGCCGTCATCAAGGCCAAAACGCAGCCTTAATACTTTTTGTTCCCTGGGTGTCAGGGTGTCCAACACCTCTATTAACTGTTCTTTTAACAGTGAGAAAGCTGCAGCTTCTGCAGGCACCGGAGCATCATCATCCGGGATAAAGTCTCCAAGGTGACTATCCTCCTCCTCGCCAATCGGTGTCTCCAGAGATACAGGCTCTTGGGCAATTTTTAGAATTTCGCGAACCTTTTCCTCGGAGAAACCCATTTCCTTAGCTATCTCCTCAGGTTTAGGATCTCTGCCCAATTCCTGTAACAGCTGTCTGGATACTCGAATTAGCTTATTAATAGTTTCCACCATATGGACCGGGATTCTGATTGTACGTGCCTGGTCCGCTATTGATCTTGTTATTGCCTGACGTATCCACCAAGTAGCATAAGTACTAAATTTGAATCCTTTTGTATAATCAAATTTTTCCACGGCTTTGATAAGCCCTAAATTCCCTTCCTGTATTAAATCTAAAAATAACATCCCCCTACCAACGTATCTCTTGGCAATACTCACAACCAATCTGAGATTTGCCTCAACTAATTCTTTCTTAGCTTCCTCATCGCCTTCACCCATTCTTTTCGCTAAATCAACTTCTTCTTCCGCCGTCAGTAGGTCGATTCTTCCAATTTCACGCAAATACATACGAACTGGATCATCTACATTAACTCCTTTTAGTAGATCCGCATCATCTTGGTCCGTTTTATCCGCTTCCTCATCATCGTCTTCATCATCTTTTTCCTTATCTCCAACAACATCTATACCCATGGTAGCGAATTTTTCATATATTTCGTCTATCTGATCTTTATCCAGTTCGACTTCTTCCAATGCATCCATAATCTCTTCATAGGTAATTACCCCTGTTTTCTTTCCTTTTTCTATTAGTTTCTTAACATTTTCCCTTTTTATATCCTTTATATTACTCAATGCTGTTAACCTCCCTTCATCGAGCCTTCAGCTTCTGTATTTGTGCGTTTTTTTCCATTATCTTGGTACCGATATCCAGCAATTTACCCTCGACCTCTTCTTCAGTTAGATCCGAATTGTTGACAATACTACGTTGTTTTTCCTCTAAGGCCTTTATATTATAAAGCAATTTATACTTTTTTAAATTTACTACATATTTGTCCAATGTACTGCTTAAATCAATATATTCAATACCGGTCAATAATATTTTATCAATACTATTTTTCAGATGAGGAAAAAGTTCCTCTATCTTCCTATCCATCATGTTATCCATATGTGAGGCCAAATATGCCACTATTTCCTGATGTTCTTCCACAGAAAAATCTTCTGCCGATACATCTTTTAATATATACCTTATAGATTTATTATCAGTAATCATGAATTTGATCAACTGTCTTTCTGCAACAATATGGCCTTTTTGTTCGACCGGTGGTATTATTTCTATATAATTGTCCCGTCCTTTATAATTTGAACCGTGTTTGGTTCTGTTTTTATGAGTAAATGCATTTCCGGTTTTATTCAGTACTTCCAACCTGATAGACTCTTTTGAAATACCTGTCTCATTTGCAGTTTTCTCAATATAGGCTTCTCTCTCTATTGGACTTTTTACATCCCCAATAATGTTTGATATCCTTTTTGCGAGTTTTGCCCTATCCTCTATAGTATCCCCGGAATATTCAGATTTTGCCAAAAATATTTTGTAATCCGTTAGTTTCATTGATTTATCAATATATTTTCGGAATTCATCCTTGCCATGAGCCTTTATAAAATCATCAGGATCTTTATTATCAGGTAAGACCATAACCCTGAAATGGCATTTAACCTTGTTCAATATGTTCAGGCTTCTCATTGTTGCCCTTGTTCCTGCTTCGTCGCCATCAAAACATAATATGACCTCGTCACAGTGTTTTTTTAGCAACCGACCTTGGTATTCAGTCAATGAGGTACCTAAGGAAGCTACCGCATTTTTAAAGCCTGCTTGATATAGGGCTATAACATCCATATATCCTTCAACTAATACTATTTGGCCATTTCTAATATTTTTACGGGCAAAGTTTAAACCGTAGAGTACATTGCTTTTATTAAATATCCGTGTTTCCGGTGAATTCAGATACTTGGGCATAGAATCATCAATTACCCTACCGCCAAACCCTGTTATGTTTCCCCTTGTATTGAATATAGGAAACATTATCCTATTACGGAAATAATCATAATACCCATTTGATTTGTTTTGACGCACTAACCCACATTTCCGAATATCTTCTAAATTATATCCCTCCCTCTGTAAATGCATCACCAAACTATCCCAACTATTTATAGAAAAACCCAATCCAAATTTTTTTAATGTTTTTGGGGCGATACCCCGTTTTGACAAATACTCCAGTGCCGGATTAGGTTGTTTAGTCAAATTGTTATAAAAGTAAAGTCCTGCTTTTTTATTAATATCATAATGAAGTCTTTTTTCTTCGATTTGTTTTTTTATTTCCTCAGATGGCTCTGTCGTATCTATTTCGATGTCAGCCCTGCTTACTAATAATTTTATGGACTCCACAAAACTCAAATTCTCTATTTTCATAATAAAATTAATCACATTTCCACCTTCACCGCATCCAAAACATTTATAAAATTGTTTTTCTTTATTAATAATAAATGAAGGTGTTTTTTCATTATGAAAAGGACATAATGCTTTATAAGAAGAGCCTGCTTTTTCAACTTGTATATACTGAGAAATTACATCTACTATTTCATTTGCGTCTTTTATTCTGTCAATTAACTCCTCGGAAAAAAAGTTTCTCATTATAATCACCTATTGGTATTTATATCAAATATTTCATTTTATGTTTATATTTTCCTCCTGTTGCCATACATTTACCCGGATCCCGGCTAGCGATCCCGTTATTTTTATATATGCATGGTATATCTCTTTCGACATTAATACTGTTAATTCCTTCTTTAGTCCTAAAAAGAATGTAATTGGATGATTTTGTCTGATAGATTCGGATATTTACTGTCTAAATTCAAATATTTACCGTTAAGGAATAAATTTATCGTAAAAAAGTTGGACAGCATAAGAATCCGTACATGATGCAATAAAATCAACTATGCTCTTTTCCAATCCTTCTTTATCTATTTCATTGTAGTATTTGAGGGGCATCTCCTCAGGATTATCTAAAAAATAAGAATATAAGGATTCTACAATAAATTCCGCTTTTCTTTTTTCCTGTGAGCATGCATTACCATAATAAACATTTTCAAACATAAATTTTCTCAATATGTTCATTGTCTCCAAAATTTCTTCACTTTGATAAATATCAATATCGGTTCCTTCTTTAAATTTATTCATCGTTGTATATATAATATCGGTTACAAATGTATTAACCCTCTCACTATGACTCCTACCCAATCTTTCCAATACTATAGGCGGTAAATTTTCTACCTTTAAAATACCTGCGTTAATACTGTCCTGAATATCATGGCATAAATAGGCTATCCGATCTACCTGTCTTACTAATTTTCCCTCTAATGTCACAGGTATATTAGAACCCGTATGATTGAGTATTCCATCCCTCACTTCAGATGTCAAATTAAGTCCCCGGCCATCACGTTCCAAAACATCGACAATCCTAAGGCTTTGTTCATTATGTTTGAATCTGCCGCTGAGCCTGTTGAGCACGTCTTCTCCTCTGTGGCCAAAACATGTATGTCCGAGATCATGCCCTATAGCTATTGCCTCGGTCAGATCTTCATTCAATTTTAATGCTCTTGCTATGGTATGGGCAATTTGGCTAACCTCCAATGTATGGGTCAGTCTTGTCCTAAAAAGATCGTCATGTACAATAAATACCTGGGTCTTCCCTTTTAGACTCCTAAAGGATCGGCAATGAATTATCCTGTCCCTGTCCCTCTGGTATGCCGTACGGATGTTACATTCCCGCTCCGGGTTTATCCTTCCCTTGGTATTTTTACTGAGTTGAGCAAAAGGAGATAATGCAGTTTTCTCTGCATGTTCTGTGATGTTTCTAATAGATAAATCCATCAACTCCAACCTTTCCATTATATTATAGTTGCTTGTATAATACCCAATAATATGCTTTATTAATAAATAAATACCTTCCCTACTATAATACGTTTAAAGTTTGGAAAATCCTCCTTTATCAAACATACTTTCTGTCACATGATTTTTACCAGTTCCAGTTTATTTATACCCGGTCTGAAGATCTTTAATTATACACTTTTTATTATTAAAATAACAGGGGGTAACCCCTGTTTGACTGTTTGCTTTAATTCTTTCGGTCTTCTAACAGCCCATATTTTATCTTGATGCGATCCAGCTTTTCCAGCATGGGCTTTGCAATAAAGTATAGAAAAATCACAGTGGCAACAGCATGAACAAGATCAAAAGGGATTCCTTGGATATAAGCCAAATAAAACATTTGAATTGTGGGCCTCGCCTGGAACATCAATACAGACGCCGGATTCATGATTCCTCCATAAATAAAAAACGTGGCCAGTCCGCCAAAGATACACAGTGCAATTGTGTTGTACTGTAAAACACCTTTTTTAAATAATACCCCGGCCAAAAAACCGATGATGCCAAAGGCAAACATCTGCCACGGAGTCCATGGCCCCTGCCCAAAAAATATATTGGATACAAGCCCGGTAACAGCACCCACTAAAAATCCGGCCTCTCCACCAAAAGCAACGCCGGTAATAATGACGATTGCTATTACCGGCTTAAACTGAGGCAACATGAAAAAAGCGGTACGCCCTGCCACAGCTATGGCACAAAGCACCGCGATAATGACCAATTCCCTTGCCTGAGGCTTGCGTCCTTCAAATACCATTACAAAGGGCAACATAGTTTCTAAAATAATAAGCAAACTGATAAAATAATATTTTCTGTCGCCCATATAGTAAATTCCTATGTAGATTGTCAGTGGAATGGTAACAAAAATTATTACCATAGCCAGAAGGGTACGTTTTGAAAGCCGATGTTTATTTACTTCCTCACAGGCAGATACAATTTCCTTATTTTCCGGTATTTCACAGTCTTGTTTATCCGAAGAAATTTTAGAGATATTATCATTACTTTTAGAAGGTTTGATTTCGAGGAAATCCACATTACCCCCACAAGCTGTAATTATATCCTCCGCCGTCACCGCATCCTCCAGCTTATGCCGAGCCATACGGTTGGCGGCAGTGGTATAAAAACTGTTATTGGAGAAAAATCTACGCGGAGTGTCCCAACTGACAATGTTACCATCAAAAAACATGGCGCAACGATGAGTATATTGTGCACAAAACTCGATATCATGGCTTACCATAAGTACAGTTACACCCTTTTGTAATAGTCCATGAAGGATTTTGGCAAATACTTGTTTAAACCCCGCATCCAATCCCTTGGTGGGCTCATCCAAAAGTAAGATTTTAGGTTCTAAAAGCAGTACCTTGGCCAAAGCCGCCCGCTGCTGTTCGCCACCGGACAAATCGTAGGGATGCATAGATAGCAAATCTTCAAGATAACACAACTTTGAAATTTGTCTTACCCGCTCTTCCTTTTCCCATTTGGATTCCTTTCGCTCCGAAAGCATTTCCAAAAGATCCCTCCGCACCGTTTTTTCTACAAAAATAGCTTGGGGATTTTGGGGCAATACACCCAACATCCGATTAAATAACTGTGGGGTCCCAATCTCGGACAATTCTTGTCCGTTTATTTTTACAGTTCCTCGATAGGGCTCATTTATCCCGGAAATTAGTGACAGGACCGTAGTTTTTCCGGTGCCGTTCCCGCCTAGAATAGCACAGAATTCCCCTGAATATATTTTCATGGAAAGCCCCTTCACCACATCCGGCGCCGTCTTTTCATAACGAAACCATACTTTGTCAAATTCAATGACGGGCGTACCGCTCGGCCCATATGCCGGGGTGTCCGAAATAGGTATTTCACTCAATAGTTGTTTTTTTGCAAAGGCATCCAACCATAGCCGCCCTTCTCTTACTGTAACCGGACAAGACAGGTCATTTTCAACCCCGGCATAAACACGCATGGGTACCGGCATGGCGAGAAACATACCATGATATCGCTCTTTCAACCGCCTGCCTACATCCTCGGGCGTACCGTCGCAGATTAACCGCCCTTCATCCATCACCAATACTCGGTCGGATAGGGAAAACACCTCCTCCAGTCGATGCTCGGTTATAATTACAGTAACACCCAGCTCCCTGTTTATTTTCCCTACAGTGGAAAGAAACTCTGCCGCCGCAATGGGATCTAATTGAGCCGTTGGCTCATCCAGGATAAGTACCGATGGTTGCATAGCCATAATAGAGGCAAGATTTAATAATTGCTTTTGTCCACCTGATAATTCGCTGACATTTTTGTGAAACCAGTCTTGTATACCAAAAAATGAAGCTACTTCCGCTACCCGTAGACGTATGGCAGGTGTATCATATGCTAAACTTTCCAATCCGAAAGCCAACTCGTGCCATACCTTGTCGGTAACAATCTGGTTATCCGGAGATTGCATTACAAACCCGATTCGGGCACTTTGGAGCCGCTGACTAATTTCCAACAAGGGGATACCTTCAAACAAAACCTCCCCGCTTTTATCTCCATAGGGTGCAAGTACGGTTTTAAGCTGACGCAGTAATGTGGTTTTCCCACATCCGGAAGGGCCACAAAGAGTTACAAACTGTCCTTGTCTAATGGAAAAAGAGAGGTTGTCCAATACTGTTTTTCCCTTCCGTGGATATGAAAAAGTCAAATTTTTGATTGTATAACTTTCCATTTCCGGTCCTCCTTTATGTTAACTATAATTGGTACCAAACACAGGGCTGAGTAGCACAAATACAAGCTGATAGAATGTGGCGTAAACCCCATGCCTTTTATAGTAGGAAAATAGCGCCAATAAAGACCGCCCATATAGGCCCCCGATATGATATATCCGCCGCAAAGCAACAGGAAGAGCACAGCATTTTTATCCCGCCTGTCAAAATGATAGATAGAAAAGGCAGTACGCCCCGGCAGGCCATAGCCGCGACTTTTCATAGAATCTGCTGTTTCAACGGCATTTTCCAGCGCCCAGGTTATCATGATAGACAAAATCCGCATACCATGCTTGGTCCGTTGTAAAATATTCCCATCGGATGCATCACAACCTATACACTTCTGTGCATCTGAAACCACCTTAAGCTGTGCTTTAAAGCCAGGTATAAAACGCAAGGCCATAGATAAAACCAACGATGACGCCGGAATAACCCGCCCAAAAAGATACACAAACTTGTCAGAAGTTATGATTAAGTTAAAACAGGAAAACCAGCATATTACGGTGATCAGCATCATCGCTGCCGCAATACCATAGACAATGGATTCCAATGTTACGGGATTACCGCTTTTCAGATATAGAAGGATGGTACCGCCCTCATGATTAAACACCGGATTAATGAGGGCAACAATAATTAACATAGGTAACATGTATTTTAAATTGAATTTTAATGCTTTTTTGCCGTTCAGATAAATTGAATAACAAAGAGCACACAATAGTGATACACTCAGGCATACCGGATGCATGAAAAACATAGAAAACACAAGCACTAAGGTAAAATATAAGAAATTTACAATCGGATGATAAGTGGAAAATGTATCCCTCATCAATTATCCCCGGCGGCATAATCCCCGCCCACATCCTGACCGAGATCACAAGTATATACCCATTCCACCACATCACCATCCTTTAGTTGGTAACGTGAAGCTCCATAGTTTGGAAACCATCCGTTCACTTTGTACATCCAGCCGGAAAGTCCGCCTACATCGAATTCATAAATATTGTTGATACCCAAAATATAGGCACTATTATATATGGAAGTATTTTGAAACTCCATATGTATTTT
>CAYOQX010000053.1:0-10049 GCA_964406195.1 uncultured Alkaliphilus sp.
AACCATTAGCACCAACTGCAACAAAAATAAGTGTATCTTCTATAATAGCATGGCAAACAATTAAAAACACAGAGATTAAAAATGTATCTTTCTTGGAAAGGTTACCTTCTTCCAGGCTTTGTATTATAATGCCTGCCCCGTAAACTATACCAAAAATAATTCCTACCAATAATGGCAGAGTAGAGTCTTCCGACATACCAAAAAATCTGGTTACAAATTTAAACGAGTTGGATATTTTGTTCAAAAATTTATAATCCTTAGCTATTTGTAGTATTACCATCAACGGAAATACGATAATAGCCACAAGATAAATTGACTCAAAACTACCTGTAATTGCTTCTTTTAAAACACCTACCATATTAATGCACCAACCCTTCCAACTATTATCCCGAAAACTATTGCCAGACCAATTCTGATTACCAGGGCATGCGAAATTTTAAAACCCAGTTGTTTTGTAACTGCAGTCTCCACAGGCAAAGAATGAGATATGGAAATCATCACGGACAAGGTAGTAATTTCCATGGTGGTTAGTTGGATAGCTTTGATCGCACCTACTGCAGAATATGTATCAAGCACATTACCAACAACTAAAACAATTGCAGCTTCGCCGGGTAAATTGAAAATTCCCATTAAAGGTTCAAACAAAGCGGTAATCCATCCTATTACAGGAGTATTATTTAATATGGTCACTAAAATATACACAGGCACTATAGTTTTTCCCAACAGTAAAATAGTTTCTATGCCTTTCTTAAGGCCTGTTTTTATAGAATTCAGTAACATTTTGCTCCATCCTTTACGGTATTATGGTGTGTAAAATTAATTCTTACATTATACATTATATATTTTTTAAAATAAACTTAAAGTCCTTCATGATACATAATCATGATTATTGCATATCTATTCAATATACGCTACAAATCAATAAATGTCCCTCTACTTATCGAAATAAAAAATAAAGTTCTAATTTCCCAAAATAAAGTGTCATCTTACGACTAGTCAAATATGATATTACTAGGACAATGCTTTAAAGGTATTGCCTAATAATTTATAAAGAGTTTATTATATGACAAATTATTATAAATATAAATCCAAGGAAGGCTGCTATATTATCTCAGATGACTGTGAGGAAAACAATTCTGCTGAATTCAGATGTCATAGCCCATACAAAAGACCAAGACCGTGCCCACCAAAACCGTGTCTACCCGGACCATGCCTACAAGGACCTCCGGGACCCCAGGGACCTATTGGACCACAGGGACCTCAAGGACCTATTGGACCAATATGACCTCAGGGACCGGTAGGGCCTCAAGGTCCAATCGGACCCATGGGACCCCAGGGATTGACCGGGCCGGCAGGACCTGCAGGACCGGAAGGACCCGAAGGACCGCAAGGTGAAGCCGGACCGGAAGGACCCGAAGGCCCACAAGGCGAAGCCGGACCGGAGGGACCCGCAGGACCACAAGGTGAACCGGGACCGGAGGGACCCGCAGGACCGCAAGGTGAAGCAGGACCGGAAGGACCCGAAGGACCACAAGGCGAAGCCGGACCAGAAGGACCCGCAGGACCGCAAGGTGAGCAAGGACCGCAGGGCGAACAGGGACTTCCGGGAACTGCTGTAACAGAAACATCTGCATTCGCAGCCAACACAAGTGGTTCTGAAATAACAGTTATATTGGGAGGAGCCTTAATTCCATTACCGGATGCACAAAGCCTGGATAATTTCACAGTAGATGCATCTGATGAAGTGTTTACGGTTCCCGAAACAGGAAGATACTTTATTTCCTACAATATTAACCTGGATGCAGGCCTTTTAATTGGTTCACGGATCCTGATAAATGGTGTTGTTAACCTTGCATCCCAGATTAATCCTATTATCACAATATCCAGTTTCAATAATTCAATTATTGTACCGTTAAATGGCGGCAATACTGTATCTTTAGAATTTTTTGGATTAGCAGGAGTAGCAACATTACAGGAAGGCGCAGGTGCAACCCTATCAATTATCAAAATTGATGAAAATATAACTTAAATCAAAACAGGCCACCCGATATCGGGTGGCCTGTTTTATCATTAATTCAAAATAAAATATGATTGTTGCACAAATACAATATTTTCGCCGGTGCAGTCGCAGTTAATATAGTAACAATAATTTTTCTTTTTTAAAATGTATATAGACAGATTCTTTTAAAAACATATCCTCTGAAGATTGTTTTGAATTTACCTGCAAATATACATAGGACTTGTCGGAATTAACTTTCTTTTTTGTATATTTCAACACTAAGGTGCTGGAAGAATGATTTTTGATACTGTCCACTACTTTCATAGGAAAAATATTGCGGGACATCATACCATTGGAAATATCTAAGTCATTACTATATACGCCAATATATTTAAGATTATCCTGTACCATTTCCTTTGTTCCTAATTCCATTCCCCAATCTATGGCATAGATTCTATTCTTGTCCACCTTTTTTGCTTTCGAAATATTGTCACATCCAATCAATTTGGCTACATTTACATTTTGAGGTCTGCTAAATATTTTTTGTTTTTCATCAATTAGCTGGATTTCACCCTTATTATAGATAGCTATTTTATCAGCTATTCTATAAACCTCATCCTTATTATGAGACACATATAAAGCGGTCCTTCCATAATCACGTAGTGTAGTAACTAACTTTTGCTCCAGTTTCCATCGCAAATGTTCGTCCAATGCCGAAAGAGGTTCATCCAACATCAAAATTTCCGGTTCATTTACCAACATTCTGGCAAGTGCTGTTCTTTGCTGCTGTCCACCGGATAATTCATGCGGATAATTGTTTTCCAGGCCCTCCAATGAAAATTATTTTATTTTCTTTTTTATTATTTTATCTTTATCAGGACAATTTTTTGGAATAGAAACAGCAATATTTTCTTTTAATGTCATATTAGGAAATAAGGCATAACTCTGGAATAATAGACCTACATTCCGCTTTTGGGGAGGTAGATTTATCTTCTTTTCGCCAGAAAATAATATTTTATCATTTAAAATAATTTCCCCCTCATCAGGTGTTTCGATTCCCGCTATGCATTTTAGGGTAACAGTTTTACCACAACCCGAAGCACCAAACAAAGCCAAGGTTTCCTTATTTGTTTCTATATTGACATCCAATTTAAAGTCCCCTAGCCGCTTTTTTATATTGACATATAACACGTTAATTCACTGCCTTTCCGGCCTTGCCAAATTGGTTTTTTTCAAACTTGTTCATGATAACCATAGAAACAAAAGAGATTATGCCCATAACAAGTACCCATCTATAGGCCAGAGGCCTATTACCTGCCTGTACAGCCGTATAAACCGCTACCGACATGGTTTGAGTTTTACCGGGTATGTTGCCTGCTACCATAATAGTAGCCCCAAATTCCCCCAATGCCCTGGCAAATGCTAATATAACGCCGGCCATTATACTAAAAAAACTATTAGGCAACATTACCTTTAAAAATATTTTGTGTTCTGAGAGTCCAAGCGTTCTTGCAACATTAATAATGTCTCTATCCAATTGTTCGAAGGCCCCTCTGGTGGTTCTATACATTAAAGGCAGAGAAACCACGGTAGATGCTATGATAGCACCTGTTAAGGAAAAAACAACAGATTTTTCACATAAAGCCAAATATCTTCCCACCATACTGTTTTTCCCCAAGGATATAAGAAGGAAAAAACCTACAACCGTGGGTGGTAAAACCAAAGGGAGGGTTAGTATTCCATCTATAAGTCCTTTGAATCTATTAAGTTTTGTAACTAAATATGCAACATATACACCAACCAAAAATGTGATCAGGGTTGCTATAATCGAGGTCTTTAATGATATTAGTAAGGGAGAATAGTCCATTGTGATTCCTACTTTCTTTGTTTATTTCATTGAAAAACCATACTTTTCAAATATGGATGCTGCCTTTTCCGTAGATAGAAAATCCAAAAATGTTTTGGCTTCTTCAGAATGTTTGCTGTCCTTGACAACACCCGCCGGATATGTAACCTCTTTATGACTTCCTTCAGGTGCTTCAGTTACAATGTTCACCTTATCTGTTGTGAAAGCATCCGTAGCATAAACAACCCCGCAGTCAACTTCTTCATTTTCAACCCAGGTAAGAACAGCCCTAACATCATTTCCCAACACCAGCTTCGGCTCTACCTTATCCTTTAACTCCAGGCTTTGGAATATTTCTTCAGTATATTGACCTACGGGTACATTCCCCGGATCCCCTACAGCGATTTTTTTAATAGTGTCATCGTCCAATTCTTCAAATGAGGAAATTTTTAGTTCACTGTCTTTGGGAGTTATGAGGACCACCTTGTTTTCCAGTAAGGTTTTTATGGTATCATCCAACATTAGTCCATCAGTCTTTAAGCTGTCCATTTGTTTCTGGGCAGCTGACATAAACACATCAACAGGTGCCCCCTCCTCTATCTGAGCCTGCAAAGCACCTGAACTGCCAAAAGTAAAGGTCAGGTCAATTTCCGGCTCTACAGCCTTGTACTCCTCTGCAAGTTCCTCCATTACATCAGTCAAACTAGCTGCTGCCGATACTAACAACTCTACTGTTTTTTTGGGGGTTTCATCCGGAATATCATCATCTTCGGTACTTACATCCTCGGATTTACAGCCAAATAAAACAGTTGTTGAAAGGATCATTATCAACAAAAAGATAAGTATTCTTCTGTGGTTCATTTTAATCCCCCTTTAAATGTTATCTACTGTTAAATTATCGCTTAGGCACCTTTTAATACCAATGGTAAGGTAAAAAAATATACCGAATGGTAACTCTCAAGTAAGACGAACGGCTGTATTATAAAAGCGCCTGTTAAAGCGAGTAAATTCGGAAATATTAAGGATTATGAAAAGTGTTTGTCATACAGCCTTTCTGCTTCTGTATTCAGTTCGTGTGCAAACGCTTTATATCTATCCAACAGTTCTTTGCCTCTCCTTGTAAGTTTAGAACCACCCCCGCCTTCGCCACCAATCTCGGTTTCAAATAAAGGGAACCCCAATTCTTTTTCCGCCCTCTTGACAATTCTCCAGCCTTTGCTGGAGGACAAACCCATAATTCTATAGGCCTGAGATAAGCTGCCCTTTTTTTGAACTAACTCCATAACTCGAGCTACACCTGAACCAAAGCCGGAATCATTAAGCACTATCTTTATCCTAGTATTGAAATTTGATCCCTTTTTATTGTCGGAATTCATCTAAGCCTCTCCCTTGACTAATAACTAAGTTTATACAAATATTATAACACAAGAAAAAAACGATTACAAATAGGTTTTCAGGACAAAATAATCTATTATTTTCTAAAAACTATCCACATTTCAAAAGAATTATGTTCAATATCAAATTCGGGTATATCAGTTTGGGACAGTATATCACGCCATTTTGGTGGTTGGTGGAGGCCTATGTTTTTGTCTACAAAATTCAGCCAATCAGGATTTCTTTGCAGCATTTTTTTGTCTATCTGTTCTTTTATTTGCACCGTACCAAACCCACCGCCGATATAAGCAAATCCACCGGGCTCCAAAACCCTATATACTTCATTTAAGGCCTGTACCTGCTCTTTCCAAAAAAACATAGAACCTCTGCTAACGGAAAGTTGAACCGAATTCATTTCCAAAGGAATATTGTGCACATCTCCAATTAGCGGTTTAATCCTTGATTCAAGTTGGCAATCAGTAATGTTTTTCCGTAAAATTTCAGCCGTTTCAATATTGTTATCCATTGAATATATATTTAAGTTACTTATCTCTGCAATAGCAAAACCTAAATGACCGCCTCCACAGCCTATATCCAAACATATACCATCGTTAATTTGTGATTTATCCAATACTTGTCTTGCTATAGCGGGATAAATCGGTGCAAATATTTCTTGCGCTATTTTATCAAATTCCTTAGCTTTATTGCCCATATTTCCACCTCCTTGCACGTAATTATTTATAACTAACAATCAGATGAATGATTCCACCTGTTTCATTGATAGGACTTTTCTAATTTTTCTGCCGGAAAATTGGAAATTATCTTTATCCCTTATGATTTAGAAACAATATATTTATATTATACCAAATTTTAGTATAGCTGTATATATGCATGGCTAATGTTCATATGTTGTTCGGAATTAAAAAAATATTGCCAAGTATAACATAACCTTGACAATATCAGATAATTATCACGCTTCTTTTTTTATTATAAACAAAGACTAACCCTATACATTCCTACTTTAAATACTGTATTTCTCATACTGATTTCATGTTATTGAAATATCTTCACAAAATCATTGAAATGTTCTTTATTCCTTTGTATCTTACCCTCATTACCTAATACGCATAAATAATTTTCTTGCATAGCTTTCTCAATCAGGTTGCTATACCCTCTTATATCCTCAACGGTTGTATTCAACACCTGGGCCCTTTCTTCCTGAAGTTCTTCCGGAGTTATTTCACTGATATGTTCGGCTATCGCCTTATCTCCCTTCATTGCCGGGCTCAAGGGTATATCCATATCACTTATTGTACCGATTATATATTTACGCATTTCTCTTTCATCCGCATTGAATTTCTCTATATAATCATGCATGTCATTATATACTTGAAGGGTTTCGGATAAATTAGGATCCCTATAGGAACTAAATAAAAAGTTACCACTTCTGTTAAACCTGACCAAAGAACCATATGCTCCTCCCGCTATACGGACCCTGTTCCAAAGATAATCCAAACCTATTATTGTTTTTAATACCTGCATATGGCCTGAATATTCATATCCTAATTTTTTGAAATTGTTTCCCTTCGCCACATACTGTACCTTACTGGATGTCAGCAATCCCTCATTTTTAGGAGCAAAATCAAATGAGTAACTATGTTTCTCCAACCTATTTTCCGGCAGAGCATCAACAAATTCACTGATTTTATTTTTGACAGGTTCAAGGTCTTCCTCTGCACAAGTAACACCTATTAAGAGATTGTTTTTATTGAAGATTAATTCAAATACCTTTTCCAGGTTTTCCAATATGTCCTCGTATTTTTCTGTAAATTGTTTAACCAGGTTGGAAATAAACATAAAATAGGAAATACCATTAGTTTCCTCTATATATTTGCTGATTGAAGAAAAATAAGAGTTTACTCTGGCTCCGGCAACCACATGTCCTTTGCCGAAAATAGCCATTTCTAAACGGGATTGAGACTCTTCCAATACCTCTTTAACCCTGTTTGTATCGTTAAATTCAGTATTGTTAATCAATTCTTCTAATAAGTCGAACAATTGTGTCAGGTTTTTGGTAAGTGCTGAAGACCTTATTGTGAGTTTGGGTAAAAATTCATCCTCCTCATGTTGCAATGGATATGTTTCCACTTTAGGAAATATACCGCCCGTGTCAGCATCTATTAAGTTAGATAATTTATCATATGTGTACTTTTTAGTATTAATTTTCCCTAACAGACTTGTTAGCAACGTTATATAAGGCAACAATTGTTGAGGAACAGAAGTTGTGTCAAACAACATATTTATATAAACAATCTCATTGGTAAATGCCGGATGATGCAGAATTTCAACATCTCCCATTTTTGATTCATTTAACTGTATATGTTCCGTTTCCTTTTTTATATCTTCTATGTCCAGGAGTGGTATAGAAGACAGCCCTTCCTCGGTTTCAACACGGGATTGGTACTGTTCCAATTTTTTATTTCTTTCTATTAATTGTTGCACCTCATTTTCACTCAGTTGTTCCTTGTATGCCTTAAGCATTTTTTCTTCTTCCTGCTGTTTTCTGTTCCCGAGATCCTTATCAGGCTCCAATATTATTAAACTGCTATGAGAATTACCGAGTATATGCTCCTTTATCAAGTTTTCAAAATAATTTGTTTCGAGGGCGGTCCTTATGTTATTAAGGCTTTCTTCATATTCGAGATGAAACCACGGTTTTTCCCCGTATAGCCAGCTATTCATACATTGAATATTATAAACCAAACCCTTTGGTTGACGCCCGTAATCCGCTTCCCTCAGTTTAAATTCATGAATATTAATTGCCGCCTCAATTATATCCTTATCGATACCATTTTCCACAAGATTGTTCAGGGTATCCTCAACAGTACTTAAAAATGATCCCTTACTCTCCTTGTTACTGTTTTTAACAACAATACTGAATGTGGGTTGTCTAATACTACTATTAAAAGAACCAAAAACATCCTTGGCTATATCAGCTTCAATTAGTGCCTTTTTAAGGGGTGCTGCCGGGGTCCCTAAGAGTATATAATTCAAAATAGTAAGTGCCAGTGTCATTTCAGCATCTTCCGACCTGCCTACAACATAGTTTTTACTCATAAGTGTTTTGTCCCGGGAACTTTCGTCAGCGGATATAGGATATGTTTCCGATATTTCTCTACATTCCTTAAATGGGGTTTGGATACCTATATCTGAATCAATTTCCGTTTTATCAAATTTGCATAAATACTCCTTATCTATAAATTCTAAATGTTCCATCAAATCACCATCTCCATACAGGTACATATAACTATTTGATGGATGATAATATGTTTTATGAAAATCTAAAAAATTTTCATATGTTAAATCCGGTATCACCTCAGGGTCACCTCCGGATTCAAATCTATATGCTGTATCCGGAAATAATGATTCCTCTACTTTTCTAAATAATATTTGCTCAGGAGAAGCAAACACCCCTTTCATTTCGTTATAAACAACACCCCTTATTATAACCGGGTCATCAGTGTTATTGAGCTCATGGTGCCATCCTTCCTGCATAAAGATATTCGGGTTGTCGTATATATTCGGATAAAACACAGCATCCAAATAAACATCCATTAAATTAGCAAAATCTTTGTTATTTTGACTGGCAACCGGATACATTGTTTTGTCAGAAAAGGTCATCGCATTTAAATATGTATTTAATGAACCCTTTGCCAATTCTATAAACGGATCTTTCAATGGGAATTTTCTGGAGCCGCAGAGTACCGCATGTTCCAATATATGAGGCAATCCGGTGTCATCCGACGGAGGTGTTCTGAAACTGATAGAAAAAACCTTGTTACTGTCATCATTTTCCAAATGAAACAATCTTGCACCGCTTTTATTATGGTAAAATAACCTTCCTATAGAATTTATCTCCCTAATGTTTCTTTCTTCCAACAGTTGGAACCCATTATAAATATTGTCTACTTTGAGTCTTGCCATTGCATGTATTCCTCCTAATTTATTTTAATAAACTATTATATAGTATAATATTCCCCTTTTAACAGGACCTAACACCATATACCTGTCTTTCATGAATTGATTTTTCCAGTATTACTTTTCTCTTCCGACTATACATATATTCTATTCGACCGCAAAAATTCCTTCATTATATTCAAAGCCTGTTTAATCAAGCACATTATAAAATTATATGCAATTATTTCACTTCTTGACAATAACAAAAAATTGACTTATCATTAAGGTTTAGAAACAGAACATAATCGAAACCATATTGTGAATAATAGTAGTATATAAAAAATTTGAAAATACAGGAGGAATATTTTGAGAAAATTTTTATCTTACATGAAAAAATATAAAATATTTGCGATTCTGACACCTATACTTATGATATTGGAAGTCCTAGGTGATATTATATTACCCCTACTCATGTCTAAAATAGTAGATGTGGGTATAGCAAATCAAAATACCCAATACATAATAAAAATTGGAATTATTATGATTGCTGCCACTATGATTAGTATGATATTTGGTATTATCAGTGCCCATTTCGGTGCAAAAGCGGGTTATGGATTTGCTTCAGAGATTAGAAAAGAAACCTTCAGAAAGGTTCAGGGATTTTCCTTTGCAAATCTCGATAATTTTACTGTTTCATCCCTTGTTACAAGGCTTACAAATGATTGTAATATTATTGGGCAGGTAGCTATGATGAGTCTGCGCCTGGCCGTCAGAGCACCATTTATGATGATTTTCGCTCTTATTATGGCATTTAGAATTAATTCATCCCTTGCTAAAATCTTTTTGGTTTCTGTACCTGTTACTGTAGCTATT
>CAYOQX010000054.1:0-10011 GCA_964406195.1 uncultured Alkaliphilus sp.
TGTTTATATATCTTTTACTCAAACGCTTTCCGGGAAAGGATCTTGTTGAAATTTTTAATTTGTCGCTGGGCCGTTTTTTCGGTTTTATTTTTTCCGGTGTTTTAGCACTATATATGTTGTTCATTTCTTCTACAAGACTGTCCGAATTCAGTGAGGTATTTAAGGTTTACGTATTTCCCCACAGCCCCAATTGGTATATAGTCGGTTTTTTCATAATGAGCGTATTTATTTTATCAGGATTGGGTCTGGAAAGTATTGCACGTTTTTCTAAATTGGCTGCCCATATGATGTTCCCGGGCTTTGTCGGCATACTGATTCTCGGGGCGCGAAATTATAACATCAACAACGTATATCCAATACTGGGATACGGGCTGGATAAAGCAATTAAATCGGGAATTATAAGGAGTTCCGTTTATGGTGAAGTTATTATATTAGCTATATTTGCAGAAACATTCCAAGGTGTTAAATATATTAAAAGAGAGGGTGTTGTCAGCATTGCACTGTCAGCATTGATAGTATTTGCTTCCGTTCTGGTCATTATATTTACATTCCCGTACTATATAACACGAGAGATAACAGCTCCGATGTATCAAATGACAAGACTAATCGATTATGGACCCTTTTTTCAGAGAATAGAACCGATTACCCTGTTTATTTGGATTATCACTACGTTAATATCCACAACAGCTGTTTTCTACTCATTTGTCCGTGTGTTTTGTAAAATGTTTGAAATACAAGATCAAAATCCTATTATACTCGGGGGGACAGTTATACTTTATGCCAGTGCCATTATGCACAGGGACATCACTTCGGCGATCTTGGGAAATGTTGAATTTATGAGAAATTTTGGCTCTGCAGTGTTTTTTATCCTACCTTTACTGTCTTTAATTACAGCCGCTATCCGTAAAAAAGGAGATAAACAAAATGCGTAAAATTGCAATTATGCTCATTATGATCATCCTCATTCTAAATCTGACAGCATGTTATGATGCTGCGGAAATAGATTCTTTACTCCATATTTTGACGATCGGGGTGGATAAGGGAATCTCTGATAAATGGCGGTTGACCCTTCAATTTCCAACGATTAAAGAATCAGGCGGAACCGGGGATGCCGAGTCTGCCGAAGGTGGTGAGCAATTCGGATATATCCATGCAACAGTTGATGCACCTTCATTCTATACAGGTATAAATATGTTGAATGCATCACTGCCCAGAAAATTAACATTTATGAATGCCCAGTTTTTAGTTTTTTCCGAGGAGGTGGCAAGGGCCGGAGCAATTGATGAATTTGTCACACCAATTAATCGATTCAGGGAAATGCGACAATCCGCAAATGTGTTTGTAGTAAAAGGAAGGGCCGATGAGTTTTTGAAACAAAATCAACCTCTTATAGGAGGTATGATATCCAATGATTTCCAGATGTTGGTCGATGCAAGTGATAATACGGGTTTTTTCCCTAAGGTTACTTTTGAGGATCTTTATTTAGGGCTTAAATCCCCAAACCACCAGCCTTTTGTTGCTTTGGCCGCCATAAATGACTTTAAACATTTCCAAGAAGAAGGAGAACCTTGGGGCACGGAATTTAAAACAGGCGGTAATTATACAGCAGGTCAACTGCCGCGTACCGGGGAAAATAAGATCGAATTATTCGGTACCGCATTATTTGACGGGAGTATGATGGTTGGTGAATTAAACGGTGATGAAACCCGATATATGCTCATGGTGAGGGACGAGTTCAGACGCGGTTTCTTTTCAATAAAGGATCCGAAAAAGCCGGAAATGAGTATCTCCTTAGGTGTCAGAGGTCCAATAAAACCGGAAATAAAAGTTACTTTTGACGATACCAAACCGATTATCCACGTAAAAATGCATCTGGACATGGATATTCTCGCTATTGAAAGCAGATTTAATTATGAACAGTCCGAATTAAAAACATTGTTAGAAAAGGAATTTGAACAAACGGTAAAGGACGGAGTAGAAAATGTAATTCAAAAATGCCAGAATCTCAATACAGATGTGTTTATGTTCGGGGATCATGCAACCAAACACTTTAAAACTATCGATGATTTAGAAAATTATGACTGGAATACTCGTTTTAGAGATGCAAAAATAATAATAAACTTGCTGCTATCGGTTCGGCAATTCTGGGAATTGTAGCCTTTGGCTTGGCATATTTCGTACTGTTTTTAGGAAATTATGAACTATAGTAAATAATTACCCCCTTTCATTATCTGTATTCTGTTCCGGATTCATTTCAGCTTCTTCCTCCGCCAGTATTGAATCTATCAGATTTTTGTTGTTTTTCGTTTCATCATCCAACATACGCAACAGTTTTCTTTTGGCTATAAATGTACCCAAAAGCACAAATGCTAAAAAATATCTCAACTTTACTCACTCCTTGATTATATAAATATACGAAGGGAAGTCATTAACATTATAATACAACCTCTGTGAATAACCCAGCTTTTCCGGCTTAAAATTTTTCAATAATATATGAAAATATGTAAAATAACAAAAGGACCGGATAGATGATACTTTTTATCCGATCCTGTTCAGGCTGCCAAGTCCTATTTAGATTATCAAGTCCTGTTCAAATTATCAAACTCTATTCAAATTATCAAACTCTATTCAAATTATCAAGTCCTGTTCAAATTATCGGGTTATCAAGGGGGGATTCCGACCAAGGGAAAGGCTTCCCTTGATTGAAGCCCGTATTAAATTAATACCTGTATATTGCCGCCACCCCTGTTTCACTTGGCATTCTCTCTTTCGGCAGTATAACTACCTCGCCTTTATGCTTATACACCATTTTTGCAAGGTCATTTAATACATCATTGATTTCAGGGTCTTTTAAGTCTCCCTCTTCTATTTTACCGGTTTCCTCGTTTATTTTACCCGGTTCAATCCTGTCCGCTTCTATGATAAGTGTATCTATTCTGCCCTCAAAAGCAGCCCTGGCAACCTCGCCCATGATATCAGAGCCCAAAAATTTAGACCTTTGTAGATTAAATCTGTCTACCAATTTTCTTGTTTTCTCAAGATAAAATGACTCTATTATTTCCCAAGAGGTTTCTCTCATATCTTTTATAGATAGGGTTTCATAATTTACCCTTATTCCTTCATCTATAAGATAAGGATTTTTGGTTATATTTCTGAATAAGCCCTGATGTTCATCGAGTGACACCAAAATTAAAGGTGCTTTTTTAGTATTAGAATAGTTATCCAAAACAAATCTATCTACATATCTAAAATATTTTTCGGTAACCTTATCTATTTCATCTTTTTTAGCACCATGCCCATGGAACATGGCTTTACCGGACCCTGCATATGTTCCCACAGACAGGTATGGTTCCGAATATTCATCACCCAAAACATCCTCTATGGTCCTTGGAATGTCAGGATCTATTTTGATTTCCTCAAACCCGTATCTGTTGCCCTTGTACAAAGCAAAATTCTTTCTGTTCAATCCCAAAAGATGAAACTCCCTTGCAGATTGGAAGGCCCTGATCAGGGGCTTTATATGCCAACTGTCCGCCACTATCGATAATTCCTCCACAGAACGCTCCAATTTATAAACTATACATCTATTCCTACTTGCCAGTATAGCCAGACCGTCAGTCGTATTATTCCAAAACAACCTGTCCTCAGCCAATTGTTCAAAAGGCTTAAGCAGTTCGGGGATTTCTCTCTTTGGATATTTTTGTTTTAGAGAGTCTTCTATCTCTTGAACCAGGTTTTTAAATCTTATAATATCCTGTTTGTTATCAGGCCTCTTTCTATGGGTCGGCTGATATAGAGAAATAAGGGGTGTCCCCTCCTCACGCATAATTTCATCTGAAAAAATATCGGTTATTTCATATAGCATTTTAAACCCCTCCATTTACTAAAATTTATTTAGTATCTTTGCCTATGTATACCCTGAACATATTGGTTTAAAATTAAACATTAAAAAAGGGTTTGATTAGCATCAGCTATTCAAACCCCGGAAGTTTTGTGCCTTATGATACAATTTTATATAATCATCCTCATCTTAAATAAAATTTGCACAAAATCCCATCATATTATTATAGATTCCACCCTAGCTTATTTTTGCATTTCTTCTAATGTTTTTGTAACAGAATCCAGCCATTCGCCATCATACATTTCTATAGCTCCTCTGTCACATGCTTCTGATATTTTTGGGTCAATTGGCACCTTGGCAAGTACATCTAAATTATACTTTTCGGCAACATCTTCTATATGGCTCTCGCCGAATATTTTGTAATCTTTCCCATTATCGGGACATGTAAAATATGACATGTTTTCTACTAAACCTATAATAGGAATATTCATAGTTCTGGCCATCTTGACGGCCTTGGACACGATCATTGATACAAGTTCCTGAGGGGAAGTTACAACAATAATTCCGTCTACAGCCAAGGATTGAAACACGGTAAGTGGAACATCACCGGTTCCCGGTGGCATATCGATAAACATAAAGTCCACTTCGCCCCACATAACATCTGTCCAAAACTGTTTGACAGTTCCTGCAATAATCGGTCCCCTTACAACGACGGGATCGGTAACATTATCCAGGAGCAGATTAACGGACATAATATCAATTCCCATATCGCTTTTGACAGGAAACAGCCCGCGAAAATCTCCCCTTGCTTTTCCTTTTAAACCAAAGATTTTAGGAATAGAAGGTCCTGTAATGTCGGCATCAAGAATAGCTGTTTTGTATCCCAACTTATTCATCGCTACAGCAAGCATAGATGTTACAATGGACTTTCCTACTCCACCCTTACCACTCAAAACACCTATAACATTTTTTATTTTACTAAGTTCATGAGGTTGCTCGGAAAAATCTGTTTTTTCCTTTGTGTCTCCTTTGTTTGCTGCGCTACAACTTTCGCAGTTTTGATCACATTTTTCCATGTTTTACTCTCCTTTTTTAAACCAACCAACACGTTTTGTAACAGTGGCTTTATCATATTTTACTCTAACCATAGGTATGTATACTTACTAATATTATTATATATAGTATTTAACATATGTCAATAATCTTTATAACAAAAAGCACAGGGGAAAAGCACAGGGGACGGTTCTTTTTGCTTCTGGAATACAAAGGTCCGGGCACAAGAAACAGTTTTTCTGTTTTTTGTGTTTTCTAGGAGCGAAAAGCAAAAAGAACCGTCCCCTGTGCTTCCCTGTGATTTCTTGAATTATAAAGAAATTTAATGGTAATACTATTTCAAACGGCATTAAAGGATCGGTGTTTATGAAAAATTTAGAGAAGTATTCATTGACAAAATCCCTTGATAAAAATATAAAGATGATTCAGGGTATATTTGATAATGATGAAAATATAGAACTCCGCATGTTTCAAAATCAATATAATAGCTTAAAAGGCTGTGTCTTTTTTATAGATGATATGGTAGACGTAATGACTGTAGATGAGTATATTTTAAAACCTGTTTTGGACAATAGGGCCTCGCCGAGAAATATAGATAATATTACATATCTGTCTACACAAGTGCTTGTATCAAGTACTCTGGAGATTTCCTCATCTATGGAGGACATAATAGATGGAATTGTTTACGGTGATACAGTGTTACTTGTGGACGGCTGTGCTCAGGTTATTATAATATCTTCCAAAGGATGGCAAATAAGGGATATTACCGAGCCCGAAGGTGAAAAGGCTCTCAAGGGGCCAAGGGAAGGTTTTCTGGAGTCTTTAAGCGTTAATATGGCCATGCTGAGAAGGAAGATCCGTTCCAAAGACCTGAAATTCCATCATATAACCGTAGGTGAAAGAACCAGAACCGACGTATGCGTGTGCTATATGGACGGCCTGGTTCATGATGATATATTGAACAATGTAATAAGTAAGATAGAAAATATTTATATAGATGGTATATTGGATTCAAAAAATATCGGAGAATTTATAACGGATGAACCCTTTTCAATTTTTGAAATGAGTAATTTCACGG
Organism: uncultured Alkaliphilus sp.; assembly: GCA_964406195.1. Taxonomy (GTDB): domain Bacteria; phylum Bacillota; class Clostridia; order Peptostreptococcales; family Natronincolaceae; genus JAAZJW01. The sequence goes on from CAYOQX010000054.1 coordinate 5,973, forward strand.
AGAAACCGGATATTGTTTCAGCCAAGATATTGGAAGGCCGTGTTGCTATTTTAGTTGACGGCAGCCCTTCTGCAATGACCACTCCCGCGTTGTTTATAGAAACTTTTGTATCCAGTGATGATTATTCCCTGAATTATTATTATGCAAGCATGAGAAGACTGCTTAGAATGGTCGGTTTTGTAATAACCATCAGCATACCGGCATTGTATCTGGCCATAGTAACATTTCATCAAAGTACCCTTCCGACCCATCTGTTGGTAGCCATCTATGCCGCAAGAGAAGGGGTGCCTTTCCCCACCGTTCTGGAACTCGTGGTTTTGGTTATTATGTTTGAAGTGTTGATAGAAGCGGGAACCCGGGCTCCCGGAGGGGGCAGACAGGCCTTGAGCATAGTAGGGGTCTTGGTTTTGGGAACAGCTGCCGTAGATGCACGTCTGGTATCGGCCCCTACCATAATAATGGTTGGTGCTGCAGCCATCACAGAATTAATGCTGCCCGAGATTTCCGGAACTCTGGCAATTATCAGAATGATTCTTTTGATACTGGCCTCGATTTTGGGACTTTATGGGTACATGTTCGGAATATTAACCTTAATTATCCACCTGTTTTCACTGAGAAGTTGCGGTATACCTTTTATGAACAGTTTGACCTCACTGCAGCCGCAGTCTATCAAAGATACGGCCATACGGGCCCCTGCTTGGTACATGAGATACAGGCCGAAATTTATGAGCAAGGACCCTAAACGAGGTTCGATTGGGGGAAAAGGTGATGAATAAATATACACTTATATTATCAATCATAATAGTTTGCTGTATTGTTCTTACAGGATGCTGGAGTTACAAAGAGGTAGACTCTTTATACATAATAGCGGGAATAGCAATAGACAGAAATCCGGGTTCAGATAAATATAATGTAACAGCGGAATTTATTGATGCAAAAACGGGTGTGGGAAGTAACTCCGAGGCGGAACAAGGTCTCGAGTCGGTGCTTATAGAGACCGAAGGGGTTACCATATTTGACGCTGTCCGTAAGATGATAAAAATTTCCGCAAAACAGCCTTATTTGGCACATACGACCACAATTATAATCAGTGAAGAGGCCGCCCGTGAGGGAATTGTACCCTTTTTGGATCTTGTTGCAACAAATGAAGAACCCAGGCTGGATGTGGATGTCTATGTATCCAGAGGTAAGCCTGCAGGAGAAGTACTCCATATCAAGAGCATCTCCTCGGATATAAAGTCCTTTGAGTTGTCTGAAATGGTGAATGAAAATAAACAGGTGGTGCCGGTGCCTGTTCTAAAAGTGTATGAAATAATTAATCAACTTGCAATACCGAAATTTAATACCGTGTTACCGGTTGTGACATCCTTCCACAGTCATGGGAAAAACACAAATGTATTATCGGGCGGAGCAGTGTTCAAAGCTGACAAACTTGTGGGTTTTCTGAAACAGGAGGATATCAACCCCTATTTGTTCATAAAAGACGAAATACGGTCAACCGTTATAAATGTAGAAACCGAGGAAAAAGATTTTAACGGTACCGTCACATTGGAAACCCTCAATAACAGAACAAAAATTAATACTGTATATGACCCTGAAGACATGGAAGGAATCAGTTTTGATATAAAAATCAAAACAAATGCATTTATAACTGAATTAGATACAAAAACCGATTATATATCCCCTTCGGGAAGAAAAAAACTTAAAAAATTGGCCGACAGCCACTTGGAAAAGAGGATAGAGGACCATATAAATAAAACCAAAGAGAAATTTGAATTTGACATATTTGGATTTGGGAACATCATAAGGCAAAGGAATCCGAAACTGTGGAAAGAATTGGAGGAAGACTGGGATTCCATATTTATGGACGTAAATTTTAATATAAAAAGCGATATACGTATAAAAAATTCCGGGCATATTTTGGGCCCGATAAAGGTTGCTGATTAGCCATGGCTATGATTACTATATATTCATTCCTGTATCTATACATAATATTTTACGATATGGTGCCAATCAAAAGAAACAACTATAATAAATTGTTTGTATTTAATTTAATCACCATGTTAATTGCATTTGTATTGGTGATTTTAGTTGGGTTGGATTTGAATGTACCCGGCCCCTCGGATTTCATAGGAAACATAGTCAACCTTATTGTAGATTGAGAAAGATTAAAAGGGAGGGAAGTCCCTATTGAGAAAAGAGCAAATTTCCGAATCCCAAATGTATATATTGATAACGACCTTTATGATAGGAACCACCACTGCAATATCCGCTTATATGGATAGCAAACAAAACGCATGGATTTCTATGTTGATTGCTTTAGCATTTATTATTCCGACAATTATTATTTATGGAAGTATATCAAGCAATTATCCGAATAAAGATATATTTCAGATACTTGAACATGTGTTTGGAAAAATAGTCGGAAAAATAGTAGGGGCTTTTTATACATTTTATTTTTTTCACTTGGGCGCTATATGCATGAGAAATATGACAGAATTTATACATATAGCTTCTCTCCCTGAAACGCCTCAGTATTTTACCGCCCTTTTTATAGGAATGTTGGCCATATATATTTTAAAAGCCGGATTAGAAGTTATGGTCAGAGTGAATAAATTTATATTCCCGTTTTTATTATTTATAATAGGACTCACAATTATTTTTGTTATACCCAGGGCAGACATAACACATTTTTTACCCATATTGGAGGACGGATGGGAACCCGTTTTGGAAAACAGTCATGTCCTGTCCGTTTTTCCCCTGGGGGAAACCGTTATTTTCCTATCTTTCTTTAATACCGTAGAGAATAGGAAACAATCCCCTCGAATATATCTAAAGGGGATATTCCTTGGGGGTTTGATCCTTCTCGGTGTCATCGTAAGAAATACCTTGGTATTGGGATCCGCTAATTTGGCCTTGAGTATTTTTCCCTCATTGGAGGCAGTATCCCTAATCAACATAGGTAACTTTATAAGAGGAATTGATATAGCAATAGCCATTGTTATTACAATAGCAGGATTTATAAAAGTATCCGTTTCCCTCTTGGCATCCTGTATCGGAACTGCAAGGCTCTTCGGCTTTGCTGATTATAAATGGGTTTCGGCACCCTTGGGATTGCTCATGATGTCACTTTCATTCATTTTATATGATAGTGCTATGCACATGATTGAATGGGTAAACATTTATAAATATTATGTTATTCCTTTTCAGTTGATAATCCCTTTGTTTATTCTCATATTCGGATGGTTAAAAAAGCAAAAGGCAAATCAATAATTATATAAGCACAGGTGTTTTAATCATTCACATGTACTACAGGAAATATTACAATCAATTTAAATAAATCCCCATCTATAATTATATCCAGACTCCCTCCCTGCAGTTCTACAAGACTTCCGGCTATGGAGAGTCCCAAGCCTGCACCGTCTGTTGAACGGGATTCATCACCTCTTATAAAACGTTCCGTAATATGGGACGGGTCAAAATTCATCTCATAGGCGGAAATATTCTTAAATGTAAAACTCACCTCTTGTTCACTTTCCGTAACATCTATATATACTCTCGAATTTTCCATAGAATATTTCAGTATATTACTTATAATATTTTCAAACACCCTATAGGTTCTTTTACCGTCCAGATTACATGTAATTTTATCCCCCGGGGTACTTATTCTGAATTGAAGGCTGCTTTCATCTATTTTTTCTTCCAGTTCCCCCAAGGTTTGCCTGAGCAGTGCAACCGCATCTATGTTTTCTAAATTAAGGTCTATATTACCGCTGGTTGCCTTGCTGGCCTCAAATAAATCTTCTATCAATATTTTTAATCTTTTTGATTTTCTGTCAATTATATCTATATATTTCATCCGTGTTTCCAAATCAGCGTCCTCATTTTTCAATAAATCCACATAAGTTATAATGGATGTCAACGGAGTTTTTAGGTCGTGGGATACATTTGAGATGAGTTCCGTCTTCATCCTTTCACTCTTTATTTCCTTATCCACCGCCAGGCTGAATCCCTGTTTAATATTGTTTAGGTTTTTAGC
>CAYOQX010000055.1:0-5142 GCA_964406195.1 uncultured Alkaliphilus sp.
GTTGAGGATGTCAAGAAGAGATGCTAGCCTGTTATGGATTCTTGACTGTTATGGCGGTATAATGATAATATTATCTAGTACCGGTAACATATTATGGTATAGTGCTAATATTCAGTATTAAAACTATATAAAAGTAGGTGCAGTATTGAAAAAAACAGGTGTTAAAAATATTATTGGCAAGGTACATAAGGGAAGTATAGCAGACGAGATAGGGATAGAAACAGGAGACAGGCTAATCAGAATAAACGGTAACGAAATCGAAGATATTATTGATTACAAATATCATTTAGCGGATGAATATTTGGAAATAGAAATATTAAAAACTGAGGGCGAACATTGGATTATAGAGATAGAAAAAGGGTATGATGATAATTTAGGGATTGAATTTGAAAACCCTATTATAGACAAGGTAAGAAGCTGTGAAAACAAATGTATATTTTGTTTTGTAGATCAATTACCGACTGATATGCGGCGGAGTCTTTATTTTAAGGATGATGACTTCAGACTTTCATTTTTACATGGAAACTATATTACATTTACAAACATGAGCGAAAAGGATATAGATAAAATCATTAAATATCGTATTAGTCCGATCAACATATCTGTGCACACAACCGATAGTGGGCTTCGGGAAAAGATGCTCAACAACAAATTTGCCGGTGATATACTGGATACATTGACAAGGCTAGCAAAAAACAATATCAAAATGAATTGTCAAATTGTACTCTGTCCCAATCTGAATGATAAAAAAGAACTGGACAACACCATAAGGGATTTAGAAAGGCTGAGCAGCAGCATTGATAGCGTTGCGGTTGTGCCGGTGGGCTTGACGGCATATAGGAAAGGATTGCGGAAGATAGAACCCTTTAGTTCTGAGAATGCATCACATACAATAGACCAAATTCAGGCGTGGCAAAGAAAACTCAAAGATTCTATCGGCCGAAATTTTGTGTATGCTTCCGACGAATTTTTTGTACTGGCAAACAGGGAATTTCCAACTTATAAAAGCTATGAGGGATTTCCTCAATTAGAAAATGGAGTGGGGTTAGTGGTTAAGTTCCAACATGAATTTTACCGGTATTTGGATATGTTGTCGGTTACATACAAAGTACGTGAGCATATTACAGTGATTACCGGTGCAGCCGCATATAAAATAATCAAAGAAATGTGCGACGATTTGGTTAAAAAATTTGAAAATTTAAAAATAGAGGTAATCTGCGTGGAAAATAGATTTTTTGGCGGTCATATTTCCGTAAGCGGATTAATCACGGGACAAGACATATATGGTACCCTAAAAAACAGATATCCGGGTGACAGAATTATTATTCCGCAGTCCATGATGAAATCGAATGAGAAGAAATTTTTGGACGACTGTACCGTTACTGAATTGGAATCGAAACTTAGGGTACCAATTCAAATAAGCAAGGTAGATGGTAAGAAATTTATACAGTCAATATTAAATTTGAAAAACAAACCAAAGGGGGGTGAGGATAAGTGTCCAAACCTATTGTAGCAATTGTAGGAAGACCTAATGTAGGCAAATCAACATTGTTTAATAAAATTATAGGGGGCAGGGTTTCTATAGTAGATGATAAGCCGGGGGTGACCAGAGATAGAATTTATGCGGATGTAGATTGGCTAAAGTATAATTTTACCTTGATAGATACCGGTGGATTGGATTTGGACTCAGAAGAAGTAATACCTGCACAAATGAGAAAACAAGCGGAACTGGCTATAGAAATTGCAGATGTAGTAATTTTTGTAACCGATGGTAGGGAAGGGTTAACATTTACAGACCGTGATATTGCGGATACACTCAGGAAAACTAAAAAGCCGGTAATAGTGACGCTGAACAAAGTAGATACAAAACACCAATCGGAACATTTTTATGAATATTATGAACTGGGAATGGGAGAGCCTGTCGAAATATCCGCTTCATTAGGATTGAATATAGGGGATCTTTTAGACGAAGTTGTGCAATATTTTGAAACCGATGGTGAAGAAGATTATGATGATACCATCAGGGTAGCTATAATCGGGAAACCAAATGTAGGTAAGTCCCTACTTATTAACCGTATACTTGGGGAAGACAGGGTGATTGTCAGTGATATCCCGGGAACTACAAGGGATGCCATAGATACACCTTTTACCGACGGAGAGGATAAATATATTTTTATAGATACGGCAGGAATCAGAAGGAGGAGCCGTGTTAAGGAAAATATTGAAAGATATAGTGTAATACGTGCTATTGCAGCAATAAAAAGGGCTAATGTCTGCCTGTTGGTCATAGATGCTACCGAAGGGGTTACCGAACAGGATAAAAGAATTGCAGGATATAGCCATGAGAATGGTAAGGGAATGATCATCCTGGTAAACAAGTGGGATATAATTAAAAAAGATGACAAAACAATGGACAGGTTTATAAAAGAAGTTCGTAATGAACTTAGTTATATTATTTACGCGCCAATTTTGTTTATTTCAGCACTCACGGGTCAAAGGGTGAATAAAATATTGGAAGAAGTAAAATATGTTGAAAGCCAAAATTCAATGAGGGTACCTACCGGTTCCCTAAATGATGTTATTGGTGAGGCTATGTTACTAAACCAACCGCCATCCGATAAGGGAAGAAGATTGAGAATATTTTATATTACCCAAGTTTCCACGAGACCGCCTACATTTATTCTGTTTGTGAACGACAGGGGTTTGATGCATTTTTCATATCTGAGATACCTGGAAAATAAAATCAGAGAGAATTATGGATTTGAGGGTACCCCTATTCGTTTTATTTTGCGCCAAAGAACAGGGAGGGATTAGCCAATGCTTAAGGATCTCTTACTTATTTTAATTGCGTACCTTATCGGAAGTTTTTCAACGTCATATCTGGTAGCAAAATTGTTTGCTGAAATCGATATAAGAGACTATGGAAGTGGAAATCCGGGCTCTACAAACATATTAAGAACATTAGGTACAAAGGCGGCCATTTGTACATTTTTAGGCGATTTTCTCAAGGGTATATTAGCAGTATATTTGGGCAGTACGTTCGGAGGAGCTACTGTGGCGTTGTTATGCGGTATAGCGGTGGTTATCGGTCATAATTGGTCTATATTTTTGGGATTTAAGGGAGGCAAAGGAATTGCAACAACTGTTGGGGTTGTTGCCTCGGTTAAACCTTTGATAGCACTTATTTGTGTATCTATGGGTATAGTTATATTGTTCAGATTCAAATATGTTTCCCTTGCTTCTATTGTCGGGGTTATTATCCTCCCGCCCACTATAGCCATATATGGATCCGATTATTTTTTATTTGGACTTGTTTTAGCTGTATTAGCCATATATAGACATAATGAAAATATCGAAAGACTCTTAGCGGGTAACGAAAGAAAAATTGGGGAAAGGTCCAGCGTAAACTAAAGGGGAGTTTTAAATGAGCAACTTTAATGTTACTGTTTTAGGTGCCGGTAGTTGGGGCACGGCACTGAGCATGGTGCTTTGTGACAAAGGACACAATGTTAATCTTTGGATGAGATGTGAAAAGCAGTATAGTGATATGATAAGCACCCGCAAAAATAATAAATACTTACCCAATATTAATTTGCCTACCGGTTTGAACTTGTATGTTGATTTACAAAAATCGATTTTAAATGCAAATGTTATACTTATATCCGTACCATCCCAATTTGTTAGGGAAATTTTGCAGAAAATCAAACCATTTTTAAAAGGCGATGAAATAATTATAAATTCTTCCAAGGGTATGGAAAAAAATACATGTTTAACGATGTCCCAGGTCGCTAGTAACGAATTACCTGATAATAAATTTGTTGTACTGTCAGGCCCCTCACATGCGGAAGAGGTATGTAAAAACATGCCTACAACAGTTGTAGCGGCTTCAAATGATAAGGCTACAGCAGAATTAGTACAAGACTTATTTATTACACCGAGATTCAGGGTGTATACCAATCCCGATGTGATGGGGGTGGAACTCGGAGGGGCACTAAAAAATGTAATTGCTTTTGGAGCGGGAATAGCAGACGGATTAAAATTTGGAGACAATGCAAAGGCTGCACTGATTACCAGAGGGATTAGTGAGGTAGCACGCTTGGGTAAGGCCATGGGTGCAAATAAGTCAACCTTTGCAGGGCTTTCAGGTATCGGGGATCTAATTGTTACATGTACAAGTATACATAGCAGAAATAGAAGAGCAGGTATTTTAATTGGCAAAGGTAAGAATATGAATGAAACCCTTGAAGAAATAGGGATGGTTGTGGAAGGTATAACAACCACGAAGGTTGCCTATAAACTGGCAAAAAAGTACAATGTTGAAATGCCAATCACGGAAGAGATATATAATGTTATTTATAATAATGGTAATGCGGAAGAGGCTGTAACAAACCTGATGACAAGGAGCCGCAAACATGAAATAGAGGAAGTGGTAGATAGCACAAACATTGATTGGTAGGATTTATTGCCGGAATAGAAATGATTTAGAAGAGCTTATGCTCTTCTTTTTTTATTTTACAAGAATAATAAGCATAAAGCCCCCAAAATCTAAATATAAAATAGTAAAAGGAATAAAGCACATGCCAAGTCATATTATTAGTATCCAAGCATATATTTATAATGTTAAAGATACAGATGGGTTATTTTTGTTCAGATAAAAAGGAGGGGAAAGGTTGTGGGGAAATATGATGTTTATAGAGATATTGCTAAACGTACACAAGGCGATATCTATATAGGTGTAGTAGGACCCGTTAGAACAGGAAAATCTACTTTTATAAAACAGGTCATGGATTTATTGGTATTACCGAATATAGAAGATACTTACAAAAAGGAAAGGGCCAAGGACGAATTACCGCAAAGCGGGGCAGGCAAGACGATTGCTACTACGGAACCGAAATTTGTACCAAATGAGGCTGTCGAACTTGTTTTAAAAGAAAATGCAATATTTAAACTTCGGATGATAGATTGTGTTGGATATTTAGTAGAAGGTGCCATAGGACATGAAGAAGATGGAAAACCAAGAATGGTGAGCACACCTTGGTTCGAAAATCAGATTCCTTTTGAGGAAGCTGCTGAAATTGGAACCAGAAAGGTAATAAAAGAACATTCGACCATAGGATTGGTGGTGACCACGGACGGTACAAT
>CAYOQX010000055.1:5156-9912 GCA_964406195.1 uncultured Alkaliphilus sp.
AGGGAAAATTATATAGAAGCCGAAGAAAGGGTTATTGAGGAGTTAAAGGAGATCAACAAACCTTTTATAATAATATTAAATACCAGAATTCCTGATGAACCGGTTACATATGAACTGAAAATTCAGTTGGAGGAAAAATATAATGTTCCTGTTATTATAAAGGATTGTACTAAACTTAATATGAACGACATCCATGAAATATTGGAAAATGTGTTATTTGAGTTTCCGGTCATGGAAATTAATATTAATTTACCCGGATGGCTGGAGAGTATAGAATCCGGTCACTGGCTGAAAAGTTCGATATTAGATGCTATAAGGTTTGCTGCGGAAGAGGTTAGAAAACTTAGGGATATAAAAACACTGGTAAAGAGCCTGGGTGAGGTAGAAAACGTTAAAAAGGCAAGCATAGAAGAGATAAAGATGGGCGAGGGACTTGCCTTGATAGATCTTATAACACCTGAAAATCTATTTTATAAAATTGTACAAGAAAAAACCGGTTATGAAATAGACGGGGACTATCAACTGATAGGGCTCATTATGGAACTTGCAAGGGCAAAGAAGGAATATGACAGGGTGGAGGAAGCACTAAATGATGTAAAAACCATGGGTTATGGTTTAGTGTCTCCCACATTGGATGAACTGACACTGGAAGAACCTGAAATGTTTCGTCATGGTAACAGATTTGGTGTAAAGCTCAGGGCAAATGCCCCATCCCTGCATTTTATAAGGGCAGACATAGAAACAGAAGTCTCACCTGTGGTGGGTACGGAAAAACAAAGCGAGGAATTGATAAAATATTTATTGGAAGAATTTGAACAGAGTCCGGAAAAAATCTGGGAAACCGACATGTTTGGCAAATCACTGCATGACTTAGTAAAAGAACAATTGCAAAACAAACTGCAGACAATGCCGGATGATACCAGGATAAAGCTCCAAAAAACGATCCAAAAAATTGTTAATGAGGGCAGTGGCCTTATAGCCATAATATTATAAAAACGGAAGGGTGGTGTGCCCTTCTTTTTATTTTATATTGGGTGATAATAAACGGTACTGTATCAGGTTTTAAAATAGAATAAAGATAAACCGATATATAGACATATATAAATATAAATTGGGGTATTATTTATAGTCCAAATGTGTTATAATGTATATGTATTCATTGATACGGGGTGTAGTTCAGTTGGTAGAACGCACGTCTGGGGGGCGTGAGGCCGCAGGTTCAAGTCCTGTCACTCCGACCAATTATAGGTTTATGTTCAGAACAAACCTGATTTTTTTGTCATTTTTTATATTAAAAATTTCATTATTAAAACCGATCTGACGGGATATATCATATTAAATTAGGATATATCCCAATTTTTGTATTATAATAAGGAGTGGTCATTATGCCGTTTAAAATAATAAGAAATGATATAACCAAGATGAAAACGGATGCTATAGTGAATGCTGCAAATATAAACTTACAGATGGGTGGAGGGGTCTGCGGTGCTATATTCAATGCTGCTGGATCCAAAGAGCTCCAAAAAGAATGCGATAACATTGGAAAAATAAACGTGGGTGAGTCGGTAATAACAGCCGGGTATAGGCTCAGTGCCAAATATATTATACATACAGTAGGGCCCATATGGAGGGGTGGAAATTATAATGAAAAAAACCTACTTTATAACGCATATACATCTTCCCTAAATCTTGCATTGGAAAACAATATAAAATCCATATCTTTTCCACTTATATCCTCCGGAATATATGGATACCCCAAAGACAAGGCTCTTGAAATAGCGATTTTCGCAATCCGGGAATTTTTGCTGAAGCATGAAATGGATGTTTATTTGGTTATATACGGAAAAGACACTGTTATGCTCAGCAAAAAAACATTTTCCGGGATTGAAAAATATATAGAGGATAATTATATTGAAAAATCAGATGGAAAATTGGAAAGTTACAAATTACAGGATGTTGTATATGAGGGATCATTTAAATTCCCGGAAGACACAAGGGAGCTCGAGGATGTTTTAGAACAGGCAGGGGAAACATTCTCCGAGATGCTGTTCAGACTTATAGATGAAAAGGGCATGACAGATGTAGAGGCTTATAAAAATGCAAATGTTGATAGGAGGTTGTTTTCAAAGATACGAAACCAAAAAGATTATAGACCAAGCAAAGCTACGGCCATAGCATTTGCTATTTCTCTAAAATTAAATCTAGATGAAACCAAGGACTTACTAGGAAGAGCAGGGTATGCTCTTTCTCCCAGTAATAAGTTTGATCTTATTATCAAATATTACATAGAAAAAAGAAACTATAATATATATGAGATAAATGGGGCATTGTTTGATTTTGATCAAATGTTGCTTGGGGTATAATTGTCGCCTGGGAAGCGACCACAAACATCTTCCTTTTTGGTAGTCTTATATCAGCAGGAGAATTACCAAGGAAGGGAGAAATTCAGATGGGAAAAACAGAAGTCGTGTTTATACTGGACAGAAGCGGGTCTATGTCAGGACTGGAGAAAGATACAATAGGCGGATACAATTCAATGCTCAAGAAACAACAAAAAGTAGAGGGAGAGGCTGTTGTAACCACAGTCCTATTTAATCACAATTATAGAATAGTTCATAACAGGGTTGACATTAAAAAGGTCAAACCCATAACGGAAAAAGAATATTTTGTGGAGGGGTACACTGCTTTACTGGATGCTGTAGGGTTAACCATAAATAAGGTTAAAGATGTTATGAGAAATATAAAAAAGGAACATCAAGCAGACAAGGTCGTTTTTATAATCATAACAGACGGTATGGAAAATAGCAGCCGTGAATATAGTTATGAAAAGGTCAGGGCTATGATAGAGAAACAAAAAGAAGAACATAACTGGGAATTTATATTTTTAGGTGCAAACATAGATGCAACCTCAACCGCCGCAAGGTTCGGTATAAGTAAAGACAGGGCAGCCGATTATCATGCAGACAGTGAGGGTATAGGGCTGAACTATAGTGTAGTGGGTGATTTGATATCCCGGGTCAGAACATCAAATGATATAGATGATGACTGGAAAGAAAGAATAGATAGAGATTTTAAGAAACGTGGAAACTAGAGAAGACCCCTCCCCGGTTTTTTTATACGAATTTCAAATACGGCCAACTTCACTATATGTTGAAATGTATACAATAATTATCTATAATTAGGTTCATAGTATATATCGGTATTAAAAATCAGCTGTGGGAGATGAAAATATAATGAGAAGTGATTGTGTAACAAAAGGTATTCAGCAGGCCCCACACCGGTCCCTATTTAATGCACTGGGGATGACCGGTGAGGAGCTTAAAAGGCCGTTGGTCGGCATTGTTAACTCTTACAATGAAATTGTGCCGGGGCATATAAATTTGGACAAAATAGTAGATGCGGTAAAGCTGGGGGTGGCCATGGCAGGGGGTACACCTATAGAGTTTCCGGCAATCGCGGTATGTGATGGTATAGCTATGGGCCATCAGGGAATGAAGTACTCCTTGGTTACCAGGGATTTAATTGCGGATTCAACAGAAGCAATGGTAATGGCCCACGGTTTTGATGCATTGGTCATGGTACCAAACTGCGACAAAAATGTACCGGGACTTTTAATGGCGGCAGCAAGGCTTAATATTCCAACAATATTTGTCAGTGGCGGTCCGATGTTGGCCGGGAGAATAGGTGAAAACAAAACAAGCCTGTCTTCTATGTTTGAAGCGGTGGGTGCCTACACAGTCGGAAACATGACGTCTGAAGAGGTAGAGGAATATGAAAAAAAGGTATGTCCGACATGCGGTTCCTGTTCCGGGATGTACACGGCAAATAGTATGAACTGTTTAACAGAAGCATTAGGTATGGGTTTAAGGGGTAACGGAACCATACCTGCAGTGTATTCAGCAAGAATTAAATTAGCGAAACATACCGGAATGCAAATCATGGAATTATTAAGCAGTAATATCAGACCGAGAGATATTATGACAAAGGATGCATTCATGAATGCATTAGCTGTAGATATGGCGTTGGGCTGCAGTACAAATAGTATGTTGCATCTGCCGGCCATTGCACATGAAACGGGTATAGAATTGAACCTGGACATTGCCAATGAGATCAGTGAAAAGACACCGAATTTATGCCATTTGGCACCTGCAGGACCATCGTATATAGAGGAGTTGGATGAGGCGGGCGGTGTATATGCTGTTATGAATGAACTGGACAAAAAGGGTCTTTTGAGGACAGATATAATGACGTGTACAGGAAAAACGGTTGCAGAAAATATAGAAGGCCATATAAACACAAATCCCGAAATTATCAGGCCTGTAGAGAACCCATACAGTGAAACAGGTGGAATTGCAGTATTAAAAGGAAACTTGGCACCGGATTCCTGTGTTGTAAAACGTTCTGCGGTTTTACCGGAAATGATGAAACATGAAGGCCCTGCCAGGGTATTTGACTGTGAAGAAGATGCGGTCGGGGCTATTAAAAGCGGTAAAATTGTGGACGGGGATGTGGTGATAATCAGATATGAGGGACCAAAAGGCGGCCCGGGTATGAGAGAGATGCTTAATCCTACTTCCGCAATTGCAGGTATGGGCTTGGATAGCACGGTAGCACTTATAACCGACGGACGCTTCAGCGGTGCTTCCAGGGGGGCATCCATAGGACATGTGTCGCCGGAAGCAGCGGTAGGTGGCAATATTGCACTTATTGAAGAGGGAGACATAATCAAAATAGATATTGACGCAAATACAATAAA